>JAUMWO010000158.1 GCA_030529605.1 Bacillota bacterium
CATCACGATGAGTTTGACCTCCACTTTCTCCTGCTCAAAACCCATCGCCCCGAAGGGAATCTCCCGTTCCAGAATCGCAATCGCCAGACGATCGCAAAGCACATGTTCCGCATCCGTATGCGGGAGCGCTACGCCGATGCCGCTCAGCGTTTCCAACCCGGTCGGAAATTCTCTCTCTCTGTTTAATATCGCCTCGACAAAGGAGGGCTTACAGATTCCTCTGTTCACCAAATGGTTCGCCATCGCCGACAGAGCTTCTTCCGATGTCGAAAACTTCGCATCGATCCAGATCTCCTGCGGCTCCACCCATATCTGTTTCATTTTTTCCTCTTCTCACTTGTGTATCGCCATAGCGATCGAATCCGCAACCGCTTCGTACAACACTTCACTGAAGCTCGGATGGGCGTGAATCGAATTCAGAACATCCTCCGCCCCCAACTTGTTTTGCATGATGACACTGACCTCGTTGATCAGTTCCGATACATTCGGACCGATCATATCCGCCCCTGAGACGAGACCGGAGTTGGGATCCGTGAACACATGGATAAATCCTACCTTCTCATCGCTCGCCAAGGCTCTTCCGTTCGCCAAAAACGAAAATCTTCCGACATTTGTATTCTGTGCTTCACTTGCACCGCGTTCACCGATAAACGCCACCTCCGGAATCGTATAGACGACGGACGGCGTGTTTGCAAGATCGCATCGGATCATATTCTCTTCCTGCAACGCATTGTGCGCCGCGATCTCTCCCATCTTGAATGCCGCATGAGCCAACATTTTTCTGCCGTTGACATCTCCGATCGCAAACACGTTCGGGAGTGAGGTCCTCAAGTATTCATCGGTCTTGATAAAGCCGTTTTCCAGCTCGATCTCCGTTTGTGAGACGACCTCCAGATTCGACTTTCTGCCGACGCTGATAAGAACACAGTCGGATGTTAACACAGTGCCGTCATTCAATACGACTTGCGCGCCTTCTTCGCATTCTTTAATCTGCGAAACCGATTTTTCAAAGGTAAAATTGACACCGTCTTTTTTGAGCGCCTTCATCAATGCGGTCGAAAGTTCTTCGGACGCCATGGGAAGGATTCGGTTTTCGAGTTCCACCACATGCACCTTGGAGCCGAAATGGGCAAAAATCTGTGAAAACTCACAGCCGATCACCCCACCTCCGACGATGACCATCTCTTTGGGAATCCTGTCGATCTCCAAAATCGTGTCGCTGGTGTAGACGAACTCATTGTCAATTCCTTCGATCGGAAGCGTTCGAACGGAGGATCCCGTCGCGAGCACGACTTTTTTCGCATAAATCCTCTTTTGTCGTCCTTCCTCTTCCAAAAGGATCTCATTGTTTTGCAACAACTTCGCCTGCGCCCGGAACACCTCGATGCCGTTTGCCTCCAGAAGCATCCCGATGCCTCCCGTCAGGATTTTTACCGTCTTGTTCTTGTGTGCGACGATTTTTTGAATATCGATTTCGAGTTCTTCGCTTGAAAGCAGAATTCCTCTTGATTTCGCCTTTTTGATCGACTTGATGATCTCCACATTTTTCAAAAAATCCTTGGTCGGAATACAGCCTCTGTTGAGACAGGTACCGCCCAATTGCGCGCGCTCGACGATCGCGACCTTTGCTCCCGATTTGGATGCACGAATCGCACAGACATATCCCGCCGGCCCCGCTCCGATTACAACGATATCATACATGTTCTCCTCCCGCATATTCGGTATCGAATGTCTCTTCCTGCAATTTTCTTAATTGATATAAAAGGGTGCTCTTGTCGATTTCCACCATATCATAGGTGATCATCTCGCCCTTTTTGATCTCTTTGAGCACTTTGGTATTGTGATCGATCAGACCGATCGGAACGGCGTTTTGCGCTTTGGCGCTGTGATACTCCTCGATCAAGCCGTAGCAGGTGTACATCCCGAATCCGTCCATATACTCGCCCGGCTTCAAATCTTTTTTGGCAATGGTAATCACCTCCGCCACGGGTCCCGCCAGCGGAACCAAAGTCGGTTTTTGCTCAAGCACCGCCATCGCGACCGAGAGCGGCGTCTCCATACCGCACAGATGATACGGTCGGTACAGAACATAATTCGGTCCGTCTCCCATGCCCAGATATTTCATCTCGGCATTGACCGATTTTGCCGGATGGGAGATGATCGCAAAGACCCCGGGCGCGATGCCGTTGACGAAATCGACGACCTTGTAACCGTTTAACACGCCTCCCTCTGAAACCAAACAGTATTTTTCACTGAGATCCCGGATATTGGAGGTGATCCCGTGCCCGCCTCTGACATCGGGCTTAAATCCCGTCGCATTGCACATCAGAACCATCTCAACCATGGTCTTGGTCCCTTCCTTAAAGGACGTCAGCATGTGAGCGGAAGTTCCCTTTTGAAGCGCCTCTTCTTTGACGCTCTCGGGCGTGCACTCAAAATCGAGCGCGTTGTTCTTGCCTTTTCCGATCACCTTGATCTCAAAGCCCATCGCATCGGCAAAGTCGTACAGACTCATCACCGCTCCGGGCTCATCCCCTGCGGATCCGGTGTAGATCACCCCCTGCTCGTCGGCGATCTTCTTCAGAATCGGACCGATCACGCAGTCCGTCTCCGCATTTAACATCACGATATTCTTTCGATTCATAATGGTGTGATAGGCGATTTGTGCACCTGCGGTAATCACGCCCGTCGCGTCCACCACGCAGTCGATCTCCTTCGCCTTGCAGGCAAACAGATAATCGCTTGCGATCGCAAATTTTCCGTTTCGTATCGATGCATCCGCCTCTTCTTCGCTTTTCACCGCCTCGATCCGCTTCGGATCATATCCCGCACGGATCAAGCATTCCCTCGCGGACTCGACATCGCGATCGATGACCAGCGACGGCTGCATCCCTTTCATATGGTACAATTGGCTGATCATACCGTCTCCCATATGACCCGCTCCGATAATC
>JAUMWO010000159.1 GCA_030529605.1 Bacillota bacterium
GAAAACAAGGAACTCTTCGAAGAACAGTTCCCGGCGGATTTTATCTGCGAGGGCATCGATCAGACGCGTGGGTGGTTTAACTCGCTCCTGGCGATCTCGACCTTTGTGATGGGCAAATCGCCGTATAAGAATGTCCTCGTCAACGATATGATTTTGGATAAAAATGGCAACAAGATGTCCAAGTCGAAGGGGAATACAGTTGACGTATTTGACTTCCTCGACCGTTACGGAGCGGATGCGATCCGTTGGTATATGTTGTATGTATCGCCGGCATGGCTGCCGACGCGCTTCAACGAAGAAGCTCTGATCGAAGTGTCGACCAAGTTCTTCGGTACTCTGCGCAACCTATACAATTTCTTCACGCTCTATGCCAACACCGACGGGATCGATGCGGCGACGATCGAGATCCCATATGAGGAGCGGCAGGAACTCGATTGGTGGATCCTTTCCAAGCTCAATCGTCTCGTGCGTCAAGTCGAGCGATCGATGGACGATTTTGACCATATGAAGTCAGTTCGTGCGATCCACGATTTTGTGATCGAGGACTTCTCCAATTGGTACATTCGACGCTCGCGTCGTCGCTTCTGGGGCTCCGAGCTGACCTCGGACAAACGGGCGGTCTTCCGTACGACCTATGAGGTCTTGATCGCCGTCTCCAAACTGATTGCACCGTTTGCACCTTTCCTCTCCGAAGAGATGTATCGCAAGCTCACAGGAGAAGAATCCGTGCATCTCGCGGACTATCCGGTTTGCAACGAAGCGTGGATCGATGAGCGCATCGAGTCGCGCATGGATCTCGTCAAAGAATTGGTCCGACTTGGGCGTTCCGCACGGGAATCGGTAAAAATCAAAGTACGCCAGCCGCTCAACGAAGCGATCGTCGACGGCAAGCACCGGGATCTCATCTACGACCTCGTGTCCTTGATCGAGGACGAGCTCAATGTCAAAACCGTCACCTTCGAGCAAGATCTACCGAAGTACATGGATTTCGTTCTCAAGCCGAATTTCAAAGTTCTCGGACCATTGCTCGGTTCCAGGATCGGAGCGTTCGGGAAAGCCCTTTCGGCGATGGATCAAGGTGCGACCGCCATGGCGCTCGAACGCGGAGAGACGGTTCGCGTCGAGTTTGGCGAGGATTTCTTTGATGCGACGATCGAGCACATCATGCTCAATATCACAGCGAAGTCCGGATTTACGGTTCGACTGGAAAACAACAATTTCACCATCCTCGATACGACTTTGACTCCGGAGCTGATCGCAGAAGGTTATGCACGCGAGCTGGTTTCCAAGGTGCAACAAATGCGAAAAGCGCAGGATCTCGATGTTTCGGATCACATCGTATTGCAATTTGTGGCCGATGACGAGTTCGCCCGAGCGATCGAGTCCCACAAAGACTTTGTGGCGCGGGAAGTGCTGGCGACGGAAGTCATCCGATGCGAAGCGATCGCGGATGGCGAGAGCGATTCGTGCAACGGAGTGGATGTGATCTTCAAGATTCAAAAGGTTTAAATTGCTGCCGCAGAAATGCGGCGGCTTTTTTCAAATGAAAAGGAGGGACAATGGTCAAAAACTATGTACTGGACACCAATGTGATGATTCACGATCCGCAGTGTTTTTTCAAGTTCGAAGACAATCATGTCATCATCCCGATCACTTGTATTGAAGAGCTGGACAATCTCAAAAAGAGGGAAGGCATCGTCGGATACCACGCACGTGCCGCAGCGCGTGAGCTGAGTATGTTGCGCACCAAGGGTTCTCTCAGTCAAGGCGTGCGCCTCGAGAGCGGCGGGACCATTCGCATCGAGCTCAACCAGATGGATTTGGCAGTGTTGCCCGATGGCTTTGAAGCGAGCAAAAACGATTCGCGGATTCTCGCCATCGCAAAAAATTTAGAAAAGATTCACCGTCCGATGAAGACCATCGTCGTCACAAAGGATCTCTATATGGCGATCAAAGGGGATGCGATCGGTCTGGAGGTTCAGGACTACCAGAACGACAAGGTCGACACCGACGATCTGTATCGCGGATATCGCGAAGTCGAATGCAGCGCATCGTTGATCGATGCGATCCGCACGGGTGGGGCCGAAGTACCGGATGACCTCGTCGATTCACCGCTGTATCCCAACGAATTTTTATGTTTGACACCGGGGGTTGGAGAGGAGTTCCTGGCGCGTTTCGACGGCAAGCGTTTGGTGCCGTTGCGTTATTCGGACGAGATGTCGTGGGGATTGCTCCCGATCAATCGAGAGCAGCGAATGGCCTATGAGCTCTTGATGGATCCTTCGATTCATTTCGCGACGATTTCGGGAGGCGCCGGTTCCGGCAAGACCATTGTCGCGACCGCGGTCGCTTTGCAAAAGGTCATCGAAAACGGTCAGTATCGCAAGATCGTGTTTGTGCGACCGGTGGTGGCGGCCGGTTCCGACATCGGCTATCTTCCGGGTTCCGAGGATGAAAAGTTGAGACCTTGGATGGGTTCATTCTATGATGCCATCGAGAATCTGATCGATCAAAAGATCATCAAAAAAGAAAAAGAGCGTTCCAAGGGACGCCATGTCGTGTACAGTGAGAAGCCGGAATTCAGTGTCGAGGAGTTCATCGAGCAATACCGACGCTACGGCATCATCGAGACGAAGACCTTCACCTACATGAGAGGCCGAACTTTCTCGGATTCTCTGGTCATCGTCGATGAGGCGCAGGAGATTACGCCGCATCTCGCGAAGCTGATGCTGACGCGCGCGGGCTTCGGCTCGAAATTTGTTTTCCTCGGAGATCCGAGCGACAATCAGATCGACAATACATTGGTCGATTCCAAATCGAATGGACTGGTGTATACCATCGATAAAATGAAACCATATCCGATTACGGGACATGTCACGCTGAAACGCGTCGAACGCAGCCCGTTGGCGGAAATTGCAGAAAGTGG
>JAUMWO010000160.1 GCA_030529605.1 Bacillota bacterium
CTCGCCGCGAGCCTTCTCGGCGGGGTTATTTTATTTACCTTTCTGATACTATTCTTCACGCGCACCGAATATGTGGTGATTGCAAGCGGGCTGGATCCGGCAGAGGCTTCTGCGGTGACTTCCAAGCTCGAGAGCCTCGGCATTCCTTGGAAGGACCAAGATGTGCTGTCCAAGATCCTCGTGCCCAAACAGGATGTCTCCCGTGCGAGGATGGAGCTCGCGGTCAGCGTCAACACCGGGAATCTCAGCTGGGCGGATGTCTTCGGGAGCGATTCGATCACGATGACCGCACAGACGCGGGAGCAGATGTTTGTTCAGGCGCAAGCGGCGGCGATCCGCGACTCCATCGAGACGATCACTTCCGTCGAGAAGGCGTCGGTGATACTGCAGATTCCGAAGGACAGCAATTACTTCATCAACAATGAATTTGAGTCTCGAGCGAGCGTCGTGCTGACGATGCGCGGGGGGCAGAGTCTTGATGAAACGAGGGTATCCGGGATCGTCAATCTGTTGATTCACTCCGTGAAAGGATTGTCGGCGGAGAACATCACGATCTTGGACTCGACCGGACGTCAGCTCAACAACCCGAATGCGGCTTCGACCGGAGGCTTCAATGCGAGTTCGCAATTCGATCTCAAAGTCAGCTACGAAAAGAAGACGCAGGACGATTTGACGACCTTCCTCGACACGATTTACGGCCGCGGCAATGTCCGCGTGATCGCGCATGTCGTGCTCGATTTTGACCAATTGACCGAATCGCACACGATCTTCAATCCGCCGGTGGAAGGTGAAGTGAGCGGACTGGTGCGCTCGGCGACCCGCATCCGCGAAAATGTGAACAGCGATACGGCGCTCGGCGTGCCGGGCACCGACAGCAATACCGGAGAGGCGACCTCCGAAGTCGAAGGAAACGCCGGAGAAAAGGCGTACGAAAAAGCGAGCGAAACGCTGAATTATGAGCTCAATGAGACACGACGCGAACTCGTTAAAGCGCAGGGTCAGGTCAAAGAACTCTCGATCGGCGTGTTGCTCAATACCAAGGCTCTGCTCAACGAATCGCTGACCGACGAGCACAAACAAGAGTTGATGCGGCTGATCGCCACCTCGGTCGGCACACAGACCGCCAACATCAGCGTCGTCGCGAGCGCGTTCCCGGATCCGATGGAAGGATACGAGGTCTATACCGGCGACAGCACGTCCGGTCTCGTGCTTGGACTCCCGATTTGGGGCATCGTCGTGATCGCGTTGATCACGCTGGCTGCGGTCGTGTTGGTGATGATCGTCCTCCGACGCAAAAGGGCGAAAGAGGCATTGGAAGCGCAGCGGCTCGAAGAGCTTGCGAAGCAAGAGGCAGAGTCCAAAAATGCCCTCGCCGAGATTCCGGAGGAGACCGAAGACAAAGGAAGTCCGCGTTATCACATCGAACGATTTATCGACAAGAATCCGGAGATCGCTGCTGTGTTGCTCCGTACTTGGTTGAACGAATAAGGGGTCACAATGGCTGTCAAAAAAGGCAAATTTACCGGAAAAATGAAAGCGGCGATCCTGATGATCTCGTTGGGGCCCGAGCGCTCCGCGAGTTTGTTCAGTCATATGCAACAGGATGAGATCGAGGAGCTGACGCTCGAAATCGCGAGCATGCAGCGCATCACGCCGGAAGAAAAGGAGCAGGTGCTCGAAGAGTTCTACCAGCTGCTCCTCGCCAAAGAGTTCATCTCCGAAGGCGGCATCAATTACGCCAAGGAAGTGCTCGAGAAGGCGATGGGAACGCATAAGGCGCTGGAGATCATCAACAAACTGACCTCTTCATTGCAGGTCAAACCCTTTGATTTTGTCAAAAAGACCGATGCGAATCAGCTGCTCAGCTTCATTCAAAACGAGCATCCGCAAACCCTCGCATTGATCCTCTCGTATTTGAATCCGACGCAGGCGGCGCAGATTCTATCAGCTCTCCCGCAGGGCAAGCAAGCGGAAGTAGCGCAGCGCATCGCGGTGATGGGCTCGACTTCGCCGGAAGTCATCAAAGAAGTCGAGGGCATCCTCGAGAAGAAGCTGTCGACTCTCGTTACGCAGGATTACTCGCTTACGGGCGGCATCCAGTCCATCGTCGACATCCTCAATGCAGTCGACCGCGGAACGGAGAAGTACATTCTCGAAACCTTGGAAATTCAGAATGCCGAGCTGGTCGAAGAAATCCGCAAGAAGATGTTTGTCTTCGAAGACATCATCCATCTCGACGGTGTGGCGATCCAGCGGTTTATTCGCGAGGTCGACAACAGCGAACTGGCAGTTGCTCTCAAGACGGCGACCGAAGAGGTCAAGGATATGATCTTCGCCAACATGTCGGCTCGTATGAAGGAAATGCTGAAAGAAGATATGGACTTTATGGGACCGGTGCGTCTGCGTGATGTCGAAGAGGCGCAACAAAAGATCGTCAACATCATTCGCAAGCTCGAAGAAGCGAATGAGATTGTCATAGCGCGCGGTGGAGGTGACGAACTGGTTGTCTGATTCGAAATTATTCAAATCCTCCCGTGTCGTACTGGGAGACCGCGCCTACATGCTCAAGATGCCTGCCCCGACTCCACCGGCTCCGCCTGTGACGGAGACCGAGGCGGCGGGAGAGGAGAGCGTGCCGCAAAAGGCGGATCTGCTGATCAATCCGCTTGCGCATGAAGAGCTTACGGCGTCTTTGGATCGACAGGTCGAGCAAATCATCGAGGAGGCGGACAAAGAAGCCCTCGAGATCATCAAGAAAGCAAAAGACTCCGCCGAATCCATCATCTTTGACGCCTACGAACAGGCCAAGGGGATCTTGGAAAAGGCGAAAAGCGACGGGTATGCACTCGGCGTCGAGCTCGGCAAGACGGAGAGCCTCGATCAGTACTATCAGACGCTGCGCGAGATCATGGAGGCCAAG
>JAUMWO010000012.1:0-7945 GCA_030529605.1 Bacillota bacterium
ACGAACTCGACTTGTGCACGCATGCGGCTCGACGCCCTCCGTTTCTGAACCAAAGCGGCATACAGATGGCGCGCTTTGTCCACGGCTTCGGAGGCGGAGTTCTCGATGACGACGGTTCCCTCGCCGTCCGACGACAGCAGATCCCGCGTCGAGAGCAGATTTTTGAGGCGCATGGCCGTACCATGGTTTCCGTCGAACAACCGCACGCGAGGCGGCAACCGACGGGCGATTTCTTCCTTCAAAAAAACGAAATGTGTGCAACCCAGCACGACCGCACTGAGCGAGTCGGACAGCTGCGCACGCAGATGGCGCTGCACAAAGGCTTCGACTTCCCGCTGCACCGTCTCACCGTCTTCGAAACCGAACTCGACCAAGGTCACCAATTCCGGCGCAGGGACCGAGATCACGCGATCCGGCATCGACATCATCGAGACCAGCTTGCGAAACTTCTCTTCGCGTAAGGTCATCTCCGTCGCGAGCACGACGATGGAACCCGACGTCTGCTGAAACGCCGGCTTGACCGCCGGCTCCATCCCGATGATGGGGAGATCATATGTCTTGCGAAGCTCCGAAGCCGCCGCACTCGTCGCCGTATTGCATGCGATGATGATCGCCTTGGCTCCGTCCTGCACAAATTGATCGCAGATCGCGCGCGAACGCGCAAGAACCTCTTCCCTTGTCTTGGTCCCATACGGCGCATGCGCCGTGTCCCCAAAATAGAAGAAGTTCTCATGCGGCAGCTCTTCGATGAGTTCGGCGAGCACAGACAGTCCGCCGACTCCCGAGTCGAACACCCCGATAAAGGGTTTCATTCCGGCAAAAGGATTCGTCATCATTGCTTCAGGTCGATCTTCAAATCATTGCTCTTGATCCAACCCGCCTTCTCCATCACGCGGAAGCATCCGTAGGCGAGGAAGGCAGGCAAAAGGAAGTTCATCAGACCGATGCGGATCAAAAACTCTTCCAAACGCATATGCGGGATCATCGCTGCATAGGCGCCGAATTGGCCCACCAAACCGCTCGTCCCCATGCCGGCGCCGATCGAATTGCTCTGGATTGCCCCGATGGTGGTCGCGATCGGTCCGAGAACCGCAGAAGCAAAAATCGCCGGAATCCAAATGCGTGGGTTCTTGATGATGTTGGGAATCTGCAGCATCGATGTCCCGAGCCCCTGAGCGATCGTGCCCCCGACGCCGTTGACGCGGTGACTGATCACGGCAAAGCCGATCATCTGACAGCAGCAGCCGACCAAGGACGCTCCGCCGGCGAGTCCGCTCAGACCGAGCGAGATCGCGATCGCGGCACTGGAGATCGGGAGCGTCAAGATCACGCCCATCACGACAGAAATGATAATGCCCATCGGAATCGGCTGGAGTTCCGTTGCAAAATTGATAAAAGCACCGACCGATTTCATAAACTCAGCGATATACGGGCTGAGGAAAAAACCGATGAACCCGCCGACCAAAATCGTGATCGCGGGCACCAGGAGAATATCCAACTTGGTTTTTCCGGCGATGAGCTTCGAGACTTCGGCTGCAGCCAGCGCTGCAACAAAAGCACCCAAAGGCTCTCCGATGCGAATGATCGCGGCGCCGCCATCGCCGATCGAAATGCTTCCGGCACCGATCGCACCGACCGCGACACAGGCAAAAATACCGAGAGGCGGCGCTTTCACGGAATTTGCAGTCGCAGCACCGATCGCCGGTCCCATCAGATACTGAGCAACGGTTCCAAATGTGATGATGTGGGAGATTCCGGCAAGTTGACCGATCTGCTTCAGAATCAAACCGATGATCAAGGAAGCGAACAAACCGATCGCCATCCCATTGAGTGTCTTAACAAGATACTTTTGCAACGAAGCCATACATCCCTCCAAACAAGACATATTGTATCATTTTATGTCAAACTCGAAAAGGGAGCTCCGCGCAAAACTCTACTCGGCGAGTTTGTCGCTCGATCGCAGGACCACGACCCAGCCGACCGCAAGCGGGAGATAGAAGGTGATGAGGCGCCACAAGATCAGGGCGGTCAACACCGTGTTGGAAGGAAAGAAAATGCGAAAGAAGACATAGAAGCTGCCCTCCGCGCCGAACGCGGCGCCCGGGAGCGGGATAAACGAAGTGATCATCGACACGAACGCTGCCGCGGCGATCATATGCACAAACTCCACCTTGGTCAATCCGAGCGAAAGCGAGATGACCACCGGAACCGCAAAAAACAACGACAGCTGAATGAATGTCGTCACACCGAGGGTCAACCAGCTCGAACGCGAGATCGACGCCTCCATCTGTTGATGAAATTTGCGCAGATTCTTGAGAAACTTGGTGTAAAACTTACGGAAACGCTCCCGTCTCGTCACCTTGCGCAGGCGACGGCTCAGGCGCACAAAAAAAGTCTGCGTCTCCCGATAGCGGTACGAGACCAGCCAAAGCATCAAGATGACAAACAGATTGACCGCAAAACCGAGCAGTCCCATGTACGCGAAACTCGGGATTTCCTTGATGAAGAACGATGCCTCGGCGATCACGACCACGAGGGAATACAGCACGAGCACCGATTGGAAAATGATGAATTTTCGCGCCAGAATCGTCGTTCCCTTCGGGATCGACACATTCTCCTTGTGAAGCATATACAGCTGTGCCGGCTGACCCCCGGTTGCAAACGGCGTGATGGCGTTAAAAAACTGACCTGCCAGAACAACATTGAGGGCAGTTCCAAAGCGCACTTCCCCATCGCCGATGCGATACAGGACATGCGCTTCGCTGACCCAGCTCAATACTACCAATGCGACAGCGAGCGCAAGAAAAAACGGGTTGGTGCTCTGCAGTGCATCTTTAATCTCGTCGATCTTGTTGCTGCGAGCGAGGATGAACAGTACGATGAACAAGCTCGCGATCGGAAAGACGACTTTAATAAACTGTTTTTTGTTCATAAACCTCTTTTTCAAGAAGTGATGAGTAGAACCGCTCCCACATCGTACCGACCGACTGCTTCGAATAGAACTTTTTGCCTTCGAGCGACTTTTGTCGGTACGCCTCATAGTAGTCTGCATCTTCACTGAGGCGAATCAACTCATCCCGGAACATCTCGTTGGACGTACCCTTCATATAGTAATCGAACAAGATGTTTTCGTACAAATCGAGGTCACGCAGCAAGATCGGCACCCCGATCGCCATCGACTCGAGGATGGTCATCGGGAACAATTCCGCATACGAAGGAAGGAACATAACATCCGCGGCATTGTAGACCGCGTTCATGTCATCGCGCTGAATGATACCGAGAAATTTTACATTGCTCGGGCAATTCTCCATCGCTTCCTTGAGCTCTTCGTAACCGGCCGTGATTTTTCCGAAGGAAAAACCGCCCGCCCACACAAATTGAATGTGTGGAAGCATCTTGGCGACCTCGATAAAGTCAAGCACACCTTTGCGTGTCTGCACCTGACCGACACCGAGCACGGTGAAGCGATCCGGATCCAGACCGTATTTCGCCTTTGTCGCCGCGATGTCTTCGGCCGACTGACGATGGAAAGTCACATCCGAAACATAGTTCGGAATGTAGGTGATCTTATTGCGATCAAAACCGAGCGCCACCAATTTGTCGATAAACATCGGATTGACGACGACCAGCTGGTCCATCTCCTGATAGAATTTCAGGAGATAGCGATAAAACACGATTTTGACCGGTTTCGCGAGCTTGAGCGATCCATCCAATGTCTCCGGGATGAAATGCACATAGCCGACGCGATAGGTCTTTTTGCGACCGAACAGAGCATGCAGGTAATAGCGAAAGTCGATCGTATGATAGTGAGTGATTTCACCGTATTTTTGCTCGTTGACACGAATATCAAAAATACCGTTCAATCGTTCGTTTACTAAATTCAGTTGCTCGCGATACGCAGAACCGACGCCTTGACCGGCGACATTTTCTGCGCTCGACATCATGGTGATCACGGGGATTTCCAAGGTTCTCATCGATACCTCCCATGGCAAATATGCGATTGATTGCCCTCATTGTACCGAAAGAGAATTAGATTTCGATTAGAGAAATCATATGCTGTTGTATTTTGCGAGCTCGCTGCGGAACTTCTTGAAGATCTTTTTCTCCATCCGAGACACCGTCATCTGCGAGACACCGAGTTCTTCGGCCACCTGAATCTGCGTTTTCTCCTCGAAGTAGCGCTCCTTGATGATCTTGACTTCGATTTCGTCGAGACGGCTCAAGCACATCGCGATAAAGTCCTTGTTTTCGATCTCGAGAAAGCTCGCATCCTCTGCGCCGACGATGTCTTGCAACTGGACTTCCGCTTCGTCGCCGACCCCGTCGAACTTCTGGTCGAGCGAACGCGGCGAATACACTTGGGATGCCTCGATCGCTTCGACGACTTCCTCCGGTGTGACCTCCAAATGTTCCGCGATGTCCTGGATCGTCGGGATGCGCTGGAGCTTCATCTGGAGCTCCTGGCGGCTGTTGCTCACGCGCTTGGTCAGCTCCTGGACGCGCCTCGGAACGCGAACCGACCACCCTTTGTCACGAAAGTATTTCTTGATCTCCCCGATGATGGTAGGCGTCGCAAAACTGGTGAATTCAAAGCCTCGATTCACTTCAAATCGCTCGATTGCATAAATCAGACCGAGGGATGCGACCTGCTGGATGTCTTCGAGATCGATCCCCTTGTTAATGTATTTTTTGGATAGAATCTCCGTGATGTAGAGATGCCGCTGCACCAACTCGTTGCGCATCTCCAGATCACGCGTTTCCTCGTACCTGCGGAACAATTCCTTCGTATCGATATCGCTGAATTTGCTTATCGAAACAACTTTCTTGGCCATGCAGTCACCGTCACTCCGTCAAACGTTTTCGCATGGTCAGGACGGAACGCGATTCGTCGAAATGAGTGATCTCGACCTCATCCATCAAGGTTTTGATGATGAACAGACCCATTCCGCGCTCATCGACCGTAAAGTCCGTCGTCTCCGCAGGATGGACCATCTTGGAGTCCACGAGCAACGACACTTCGACCCGGTCGTCGCCGATGCGGTATTCCAGGTCATAATTGTCGTCACGATCCGAGAAGAGAGCAAAATTGCAAGCCTCGCTGATCGAGAGTTTGATGTCCTCGATGACTTCGTAGTCGAATCCGACCTTTGCGGCGATGGAACTGGCGGTCAAACGAGCGATGGTCACATAGCCCGTATCGCGTGGCAGGGATAATTTGAGTTTATCCTCCATGTCACTCTCCTTCTGAAATTTCTTCGGTGCTTTCCCCGGCATCCGCGATTTTCGCGAGGGATACCAGTTTGATTCCGTCTTCCAATTTCATCACCCGAACACCCGAGGTGTTGCGGCTGAGAACGCTGATGTCCGAGATCGAAATGCGAATCAACACGCCGTCCGAGTTGATGATCATCAGATCGTCCTGATCCGAGACATTGCGCGCCCCGATCAGGAAGCCGGATTTCGATGTGAATTTGTAAGTGATCAAGCCGCTTCCACCCCGTCGCTGCAAGGTGTAACTGGACATATCCGTGCGTTTCCCGTACCCATTCTCCGTGATGACGAGAAGCGTGCCGCCTTCGGAATACACATCCATCGCGACCACTTCGTCGATCTTGGACAGTCGGATCGCACGCACTCCTGCCGCCGTCGTTCCCATCGGCCGGACATCGGATTCACTGAAACGGATCGCCTTTCCGTTTCGGGTGACGATGAAGAGTTCATCGTCGCCGCCGGTCCTTCGAACGGAGATCAGTTCATCCCCCTCATGGATGTGGATCGCATTCTTTCCGTTTTTGCGGATGTGCACGAAATGCGACAGGGCGATCTTCTTGATCGTTCCGGCCTTGGTACATAGAGCGATGTAGCCCGACTCGAAATCCGATACCGGAATCAGAGAAGCGATTCTTTCATCCGGACTGAGCGGCAGCAGATTGATGATCGCCGTGCCTTTCGCCGTCCTGGAAGCATCCGGAATTTGATATGCCTTGAGCTTGTAGACTTTTCCAAAATTGGTAAAGAAGAGCAGAGTATCATGCGTCGAAGTCGTGTAGATCTCCTTCACAAAGTCCTCTTCCCGTGTCGAAAGCCCTGTCTTTCCGCGCCCACCGCGTTTCTGAGCCGTATATTCGGAAGTCGATACGCGCTTCATGTAGCCGGCATGCGTCAAAGTGATGACGACGCGGTCTTCTTCGATGAGATCCTCGATGTTGATCTCGTTCTCATCGAATGAAATCTTGGTGCGACGCGGGTCGTCGAAATCCGTCCTGAGTTGCATCAGATCCTGCTTGATGATATCCATCAACAGATCACGATCCGCCAGAATCGCTCGGAGCGACTCGGCGAGCTTCATCAGGCTTTGATACTCTTCTTCGATTTTTTCTCGCTCGAGACCTTGCAGACGGCGCAGTCGCATATCGACGATCGCTTTCGCCTGGATTTCACTCAGCGAAAATGCTTCCATCAGCTTTTGCTCCGCGTCGTTGTACGCTGCACGAATGATGCGGATGACTTCATCGATGTTGTCGATCGCGATGCGCAATCCTTCCAAGATGTGGATGCGCTCCAAGGCCTTTTTGAGGTCGAATTGGACACGTCGCGTCTCGACTTGCTCCTGGTGCGCGATATACGCATCCAGAATCTCGCGAAGCGTCATGACACGAGGCTCTCCATTGTCGAGTGCGAGCAAGATGATACCAAAACTTGATTGCAACTGACTCATCTTAAACAATTGATTTTGAATGACGGAAGGTGTCACATCGCGCCGCAGCTCGATGACGATACGGATGCCCTCACGCGAACTCTCGTCCCGAAGCGCCGTGATTCCATCGATTCTCTTATCTTTGACGAGAGCGGCGATCTCTTCGACCAATTTCGCTTTGTTCGTCTGAAACGGGATCTCCGTCACGACGATCTGGTACTTGCCGTTTTTGAGTTCTTCGATGTTCGTGACGGAGCGGATGACCACTTTGCCGCGACCGGTACGGTATGCGGATTTCATTCCTTCGACTCCGATGATCTCTCCACCCGTCGGAAAATCAGGACCTTTCACATAGTCCATCAATTCCTCGACTTCGGCGTCCGGATGATCGATGAGATGAACGATCGCGTCGATGATTTCACTGAGGTTATGCGGCGGAATGCTCGTCGCCATTCCAACCGCGATCCCGTTGGAACCGTTGACGAGAAGATTCGGAAACCGTGCCGGCATGACCACCGGCTGCTTCTCGGTTTCATCGAAATTCGGTACAAAATCCACCGTCTCTTTTTCGATGTCCTTGAGCAAATACTGGGTGATCTTCGCCATCCGCGCTTCCGTATATCGCATCGCTGCGGCTCCGTCGCCGTCGATGGAACCGAAGTTTCCATGGCCGTCGACCAACGGATAGCGCATATTGAAATCCTGGGCAAAACGCACTAGAGCTCCGTAAATACTCGGGTCTCCGTGCGGATGATATTTACCGATCACCTCTCCCACGATACGCGCGGATTTACGGTGTGCCTTATCATGCGAAAACCCGAGCTCATTCATCGCGTGCAGTATTCGGCGATGCACGGGTTTGAGTCCGTCTCGGACATCCGGAAGCGCTCGCCCGACGATGACGGACATCGAATAATCGAGATAAGACTTTTTCATCTCCTCGATGACATCGACAAAGAGGATAGATTGTTCGTCTCGTTCTACTTTTTCCTGTTCACTCATTTTCCTCTATCCTTTATATATCGAGATTTGCGACATAACGCGCATTTTGTTCGATAAATTCTCGTCTCGGTTCCACTTTCTCTCCCATCAATACGGAAAAGATTCGGTCCGCTTCGACCGCATCGTCGATCGTCACTTTCTTGATGGTACGCACCTCGGGATCCATCGTCGTCTCCCAAAGCTGGTCCGCATTCATCTCACCGAGACCTTTATATCGCTGAATTCCTACGCCCTGTCTTCCGATCT
>JAUMWO010000012.1:7955-24222 GCA_030529605.1 Bacillota bacterium
ATCTAGTCCAGATAGCGTTCCAGCTCCGTATCGGAATATAGGTATTTTTCGATTCTTCCCTTTTTCACTTTGTACAGCGGCGGAATCGAAATGAAGATGTTTCCATGCTCGATCAGCGGCCGCATAAATCGGAAAAAGAATGTGAGAATCAAGGTTCGAATATGAGCGCCGTCGACGTCGGCATCGGTCATAATAAAGATTTTGCCGTATCGAAGCTTCTCGATGTCGAATTCTTCGCCGATCCCGCATCCGAAAGCCGAAATCATGGCGATGATCTCGTCCGAATTGAGGATCTTGGACATATTCGCCTTTTCAACATTCATGATCTTGCCTTTGAGCGGCAAAATCGCTTGATAATACCGATCGCGCGCGTTCTTGACGGTTCCTCCGGCAGATTCTCCCTCGACGAGATAGATCTCCGACTTCATCGGATCCTGCTCCGTGCAATCGTATAATTTCCCCGGAAGATTGAGGCTGTCCAGCGAGGATTTGCGCCGCGTCAAATCGCGGGCTTTTCGTGCCGCTTCACGGGCTTTCGCCGATTGCAGACATTTGTCGATGATGATCTTGGCAGCATTGGGATTTTCCTCAAAATAGACTTCGAGCATCTGCGAAGTTGCAGAGTCCACAAGCACCCGCATATCGGCATTTCCGAGCTTGGTCTTGGTTTGTCCTTCGAATTGAGGTTCTTCCAATTTGACGGAGATCACGGCGGTCATCCCTTCGCGCACATCCTCTCCGGTCAGGTTTTCGTCCTTTTCCTTGATGATGCCCTTCTTTCGGCCATAATCGTTGATGGAGCGCGTCAAAGCGGAGCGGAATCCCGAAAGATGGGTCCCACCCTCATGCGTGTTGATGTTGTTTGCAAAGGTAAAGATGTTTTCGTTGAAGCTGTCGGTGTACTGAAACGAGATTTCTACCGTGCTGCCTTCGGACTTAGTCTCATAATACACGGTATCCGGGTGCAAGGGTTTCCTCATCTTGTTGAGATAATCGACGAATTCACGGATCCCGCCTTCGTAGTGGAACACCGACTTCTTGGCGGAACCTTCTCTCAAATCTTCGATCGAAATCTCGATTCCTTTGTTGAGAAATGCGAGTTCTCGAATCCGCGATTCCAAAACCGAAAAATCGTAATTCAACTCGTCAAAGATCGTGTCGTCCGCCAAGAAACGAGTGTAGGTACCGGTTTCCGATTCAAACAGATCGTCCTGGCCTTCGACGCGGTGAAGCGGAAGCACGTTTTGGCCGAGCGAAAAACCTATTTTATGAATCGCATCGTCACGCTTTACAAAGACTTCAAACGACTCGGACAACGCGTTGACGACGGATGCACCGACTCCATGAAGACCCCCGGACACCTTGTATCCTCCACCTCCGAATTTACCTCCGGCGTGCAGAACGGTGTGAATGACTTCGACCGCAGGAATCCCCATCTTCGGATGAATGTCGATCGGCATGCCTCGCCCGTCGTCCTTCACCGTGATGTACTGATTCGGTTCGATGGTAATGACGATTTTTCGCGCAAAGCCGGCGAGCGCCTCGTCGATGCTGTTGTCGACAATTTCATACACGAGATGATGAAGCCCCCTGAGGCTCGTCGATCCGATGTACATTCCCGGCCGTTTGCGGACTGCTTCCAATCCTTCCAATACTTGGATTTGTTCGGCAGTATACTCCTGCTTATTCATCATTCCTCCCGTTCTTGATCTTCCCTTTGTCTACCGTGATTTGGCGACTGTTTCTCGCAAATGCGTCGATGATGTGCGTGACATCGGTCGTCGTCAGAATCACTTGCGTATCCGCAAAGGCTCGGATGAGCTCGGTCTGACGCTTGAGATCCAATTCGCTCATCACATCGTCGAGCAACAAAATCGGATTCTCGCCCGTTTCGTCGCGAATTATTTGAATTTCGGACAATTTGAGCGACAAAGCCGCCGTCCTCTGTTGTCCTTGGGATGCAAATACCTTGGCCGGTTTCCCGCCGATCCGCACTTCGAGGTCATCGCGATGCGGACCGAATCCGGTATACCCTCGTTTGATGTCCATCGACAGCGATATTTTCAATCGCTGCATCATAAAATCCCGGTATTGATCGATCGCATCGAAGTCGAATCCTCCGAGATACCGCACATCGATCTCCTCGTTCCGCGTGATCGATCGGTGGATGTCGAGACAGCTCCGATTCAGCTTTTCGAGATATTGTAATCGCTTCCGAACGATCTTCGTCGCGCGTTCGGCCAATTGCTCATCCCATATTGCGATTTGGTCCGGATCGACCTGTCGCATTTTTAACAGTGCATTGCGTTGACCCAAAATGCGATTGTATTCGATCAAGTCATTGCAGTAGATCAAACTCAGATTGGAGATCTCGCGATTCAAGAAAGCGCGTCGTTCTCCCGGTCCGTCTTTGATCAAACGCAAATCCTCCGGATGAAAGAGCACAATTCCCATATTTCCGAGAAGCGCACTCAATTTCGTGATCCCGACTCCGTTGACGCGAAAGGACTTGCTCCCGTCGGACTTGATGCGATACTCGACATGCCCGGGTCCATAACGTTCCTTGCAATAATCGACTCGGACACGGGCGTATTCCGAGCCGAACCGCACCATCTCCGAGTCTTTTGCTCCCCGAAAGCTTTTCCCGAACGCCGCGACAAAAATCGCTTCGATCAGAGTCGTCTTTCCTTGGGCATTGTCGCCGACGATCATATTGAGCACCGGATCAAAATCGACCTTCGTCTCCTCGAAATTTCGAAAGTTTTGAAGGGTGACCCCGGTGATGATCACCCTAGGACCTCGATGTTCACTTTATTTAGTTCTCGTTCCACCTGTACTTTGTCCCCGGCTCGAATCTTTTTGCCGCGCTGCGTACAGATCGTCTGATTGACTTTGACCAGACCGGATTGAATCAACACTTTCGCTTCTCCACCCGAAGAGACGATATTCATCGTCTTGAGCAGCTGCGACAAAGTAATGAATTCTTCCGTCAGCTTAAATTCCATACCTTCTCCTTTCGGCGCCCTCGCGGTCGCCGACCGATATCGCGTTACAACCGCGTCGGCAACAGCAGATAGAGATATCGGTCATGCTCCGTCGAAGTGATGGTGCAAGGTCCGATGTTGTTGGTAAATTTGAGTTCGATCTCCTCTGCGTCGATCGCCTTGAGCGAATCCATCAGATACTTCGGATTGAATCCGATGGTCAGATTGTCCCCTTCAAGCCGGATCGGAATCACCTCCTTGGAGTTACCGACCTCCGAGTTGGACGTGATCTCGAGTTGTTCGTCGGTGATGTCGAGGCGAATCGCTTGATTTTTATTCTCACGCACGACCAAGATCGAACGATCGATCGAATCGACAAGCGATGCGAGCGGCAAACGGAAATAAATCTTGGATTCACTCGGCAGGATTTTGCGATAATTCGTAAATTCCCCCGCGATCAGGGTCGAATACAGGTTTGTTTTTCCAAAGAGAAATTTGACCTGCTGTTCGGTGAACTCGATCGCGACATCCTCTTCCTGATCCAAACCGCCGATCAGGCGAAGCACGTCGTTGAGCGCTTTTTCCGGCACGATGAATTTGGTATGCAGATCGGTCTGCAGCGGCAGTTTGCTGATCGCCATCCGGAATCCGTCGATCGCCACCATCGTAAACATGTTGCCTTCGAGCTCAAACAATGCGCCCGTCAATGTCGGACGGCTTTCTTCCTTCGAAATCGCATATTTCGTCTGTCGAATCATGCGAGCCAGTTCGTCCTTCGGCACATGGAATCGCGTCTTGGCACCGTCGAACACGCGCTCCGGATAGTCGTTGGAATTGTAGCTCAGGATTTTGTAGGAGAGCTGCGCGCACTCGATGGAAACATCTCCCTTTTCGTCGAGCGTGAAATGAATCTCGCTCGGAGGAAGCTTGCGAACAAGTTCCGTGATGAACCCGCTCGGAATCACCGCAGCACCTTTTTTTTGAATATTCGCTTCGATCGTGGTTTCGATCATAATGTTGAGATCGTTTCCGACGAGTCGAAGTTCGTTCTTGGTCGCATCGAAGAGGATTCCCGTCAGTGCAGGAAGTGTCGTCTTGTTGGAAACGACTTTCGAAACGATTTGCAACGCCGCATTGAGTTCCATTTGGCTGCACGAGAATTTCATGGTTCCTCCTGAGAAAATTTTAGTAGCAGTAGTTATAGGGGGTTGGGATATGTCGGATAAGTCCTTCCGCCCTTCTAATTGCAGTTTTTTCTGCTTTGAATAATTCTGTTCGAAACTTTGTGAAAACCCGCAAAGTTATCCGATTGCTCTGTGGATAATTTATCCGTTGATCAATTCGATCAAGGTTTCGATCGCTTGATTGAGTTCCACGTCGGTTTTTCGATCGTTTTGGATCTTGGTGATCGCATGGTGAATGGTCGTGTGGTCACGTCCAAACTCCTCGCCGAGTTTCGGAAGCGATTTGTCCGTGATCTGTCGTGCGAGATAGACTGCGACCTGGCGTGCCCGTGCGATGTCCTTCGTGCGCTTTTGGCTGTCGATCTCCTCGATACGGACATGGTAATGATCGGCGACGACCGCCTTGATATCACGGATTGTGATCTGCTTTTTGCGCGGGGTGTCGATGTAGTCGCGCAACGCATTTTCTGCGATTTGAATCGTCGGTTCCGTGTTGGTCATATTTGCCGTCAGAATCACGCGATTGAGGACGGCTTCGAGATCGCGGATGTTGGTCGTGACATTGAGCGCGATCAGATCGATGATCTCATCGCTCGGCTTGATCGTGTGGTACTCGAGTTTTTTGAGCAAAATCGCTTTTCTCGTCTCATAGTCCGGCGGGAAAATCTGTTGCAGGAAGCCGCTGTTAAATCGCGAAACCAGCCGTTCCTCCAGACCGACCAGATCCTTCGGCGGTCGATCCGAAGCAAAGACGATGCGCTTGTTTGCCTGTTTCAAGGTATTGAACGTATTGTAGAGTTCTTCCTGGAGTTGCTCGCTGCGGACAATGAATTGGATGTCGTCGATCAACAGCATATCGAGATTGCGGTATTTCTTACGGAAATTTTGAGTGTCCCCGGAGCGAATCGCCATGACATATTCGTTGAGCAGGGTTTCGCTCGTCACATAGTAGACATTGGAATTGGGTTCGATGGCGCGTGCATAGTTCCCGATTGCTTGGATCAGATGCGTCTTTCCGAGTCCCACTCCCCCGTAGATAAACAGAGGGTTGTAGAGTTCGGTCGACGTGTTGAGTTCTGGTGAGTACTGTGCCACACGCGAAGCAGCTCCCTGCGCGACTTCGTTTCCGCGCCAAACGACAAAATCCTCGAAATTGTACATCGGGTTGAGACCGGTGTTCTGTTTCGAGTTGTTCTCCGCTTCAGAGCCGTCATGCGTGTATTTGATATCAAAATTTCGCTTGGTGACTTCGGAAAAGGCTTCCTTAATCATGTCATTGTATTTGTTTTCCAATACGCCGACATTGCTGGCATTTTGTGTTTTCAAGGTGATGCTTTTTCCATTGTGAAAAACGACGGAGAGATCGCGCACGAAAATATTGTAGTTCTCCGGTGCGAGACGCGCTTTCAAGATTTTCTTTACTTTGGATAAGATATCGTGGATATTGAATTCAAACGAATCCATTCGCCCCCTCCTCTTCGTTGCCAACAGATTCGTTGTTGATAACCATGTTGATAAGTTTTGAATTGGTTGTGTATTTCTATGACAATGTTTCATTTTTCAGCGGGTTTCAGGTTGTGGATAACCATAGAAACCCATTGAAAAGTCCAAGGTTATTCTAACAAAATTTGACCCCTCTGACAAGGTGAGGATGCAGATATCCAAAATCACATATTGTAAGAAGCAATCGAAGAAGCAATCTTTGAGTTGACTAATTGATAAGAGCACATTATAATAACATACTGGTAACTTAAAAAAGGAGGCAATTTCGAATGAAAAGAACGTACCAACCGAAGAAGAGACAAAGAAAGGTAGAGCATGGTTTCCGCAAGAGAATGAAGTCCGCTTCGGGCCGCAATGTTCTGAAAGCACGCCGACGCCGAGGAAGAAGAAAACTCTCCGCATAATCGCGTGTCCTTTGTAAGTCTAAAGTCGAATGCGGATTTTACCAAGCTCTACAAGCGTGGGAAATACTACGCCGACAAAAATATTGTACTCTATTACCGAAAAAACAATCTTGAAGAGACCCGAGTGGGTTTTTCCATCAGCAAAAAGGTGGGGAACTCCGTCGTTCGACATAGGCTCAAACGGCTTATGAAAGAGGTTTTTCGCTTGAAGTACAATGACATCATCGGGTACGACTTGGTTTTTGTTGCTCGAGTGAATTCCGCAAAGGCAGATTATCATACGATTGAGCAATCGATCGACTACATCTTTCGTAAAATTCCGGAACTTCGGAAGGGGCGGGCATGAAACGGATTCTTCTCGCGATCATTCGCGGCTATCAGCGATTCATTTCTCCGATGTTCGGACGAAGCTGTCGCTATCATCCGACATGTTCGACCTATGCAATGCAAGCGATCGAAAAGTATGGTGCTCTGAAAGGGTCGTGGCTGGCGTTCAAGCGAATTCTACGCTGCAACCCTTTTTTTCCCGGCGGATATGATCCGCTGAAATAAGGAGGTTGTGTTTGGAAATATTCTCGGTGCTGTTTGGTAAGGTTCTCGGATTTATCTATGATCTGATTCCAAACTATGGGATTACCATCATCTTGTTCACGATCTTGACAAAGATCCTACTGTTTCCGCTGACCTACAAACAGCTCAAGATGTCCAAAGAAATGGCGGTCATCCAGCCAAAGATGAAAGCGGTTCAAGAGAAGTACAAAAACGACAAGGAAATGATGAATCGCAAGATGCTCGAACTCTACAAAGAGCACAATTACAATCCGTTTTCGGGTTGCTTGCCTTCGATCGTCAACTTGATTCTCATCATCGGTCTTTTCGGCGTACTGCGTGAGCCGGGCAAATATGTCTTCGCGACGCAGGAGCTTCTCGAACAAGCGACGCATCAGCCATTCCTGTGGATTCCAAATCTGAGTCTTCCGGATTTGATGAGCAATCTGATCCCTACCGGACCGGAATTCCTCACCAAGATTCCGGGACTTCTCCCGATTGTATCGGCTGTCCTGACTTACTTCTCGATGCAGATGACGCCAATGCCGGCTCAGCAGGAAGGACAAAAGCAGCCAAATATGATGGCCGTCTTAAAGTTCCTGATGCCGGGTATGATCTTGCTCTACGGTACGGGATTCTCTGCAGGTCTCGTTCTTTACTGGACCACCAGCACGCTGTTGCAGATTGTGCAGCAGTATTTCATGAATCGAATGAATAAAGCGGAGGAAATGAATTGAAGTCTACCATCACATCCGGAAAGACGCTCGATGAAGCGATTCGCCTTGCGACCATCGAGCTCGACACCACCCCGGATCGGATCGAATACATCGTATTGGAAGAGGGAACCAAAGGATTTCTCGGTTTTGGATCCAAGGAAGTCAAGATCCAAGTGACCAAAAAGGACACGATTGAGGACGTCGCCCGTGACTTCCTGTCGGATCTGTTTGCGGCGATGGGCTTTGCAGCGGAGATGGACATCACGCTCGCCGAAGAGCAGATCAACATCGAAGTGCGCGGCAAAGATATGGCGGTTCTGATCGGCAAACATGGCCAAACCCTCGATTCGGTGCAATACCTGCTCAGCCTGGTGATCAACAAGCACTCCGAGCAGTACACGAGGGTTTCGATCGATACCGAAGGGTATCGTGAGAAGCGCAAAGAGGCATTGGAATCCTTGGCGGAGAGACTTGCCGCACGCGTGCGCAAGTCGCGCAAATCCGTTGTTCTCGAACCGATGAATCCTTACGAACGACGCATCATCCACACGTTTTTACAGACTGAACAAAATGTCGGCACGCGTTCCGAAGGCTTGGAGCCGAATCGCCGAGTCGTGATCTACTACGACGGTCGAAGAAAATCATAAGACCGAAGGCGAGGCGCTGTCGACGACGGCGCCTTTTTGATTGAAAGGAAAATCATATGACCGATACCATCGCTGCCATCTCCGGAGCGGCGGGCGATTCCGCGATCGGGATCGTTCGCTTGTCCGGGCCGACTGCGAAGTCCATCGTCGATCGCATCTTTGTCCACCGTGCACTCGCACCGCGCGAGATGACCTACGGTTTTGTCGTCGATCCCAAAACTGCGACCAAGATCGATGAGGTTATGGCGGTCTTCTTGCCGGCTCCCGCGACCTACACGCGCGAAGATGTCGTCGAAATCTACTGCCATGGAGGCAACATCTCCGTCCACCGCATCTTGAGGATTCTTCTCGCGGAAGGCGCGCGACTTGCTGAGCCCGGAGAATTTACGCTTCGCGCTTTTTTAAACGGACGCATCGACCTCGTACAGGCCGAATCCGTGATCGATTTGGTCAAAGCGAGAACGACACGTTCCTTCGATTCTGCGCTGACCCAGCTCGAAGGGAGTCTTTCGCGTGGGATTCGAGAGCTTCGCGGGCGTCTGGTTTGGTTGATCACGGAGATCGCGGTTTCCATCGACTATCCCGAGGAAGATGTCGAAGATGTGAGCATGGATCGCATCCGGACGACGGTTCAGGCTGCGATCGACGAATTGGATCAATTGATTCGTCGCAGCGCGAGCGGCAAACTGCTCCGCGACGGTGCCAAGGTCGCGATCGTAGGCAAGCCCAATGTCGGCAAATCCAGTCTGATGAACCTGCTGCTCGGCGAATCGCGCGCCATCGTCACGGACATTGCGGGCACGACACGCGATACGATCGAGGAGCAACTCTCGATTGAAGGGGTCCCGATTCGCCTGATCGACACTGCAGGAATTCGCGATGCTTCCGACGAGGTCGAGCGCATCGGAATCGAACGAGCGAAGAAAGCTGCCAACGAAGCCGACATCATCGTTCTGGTCCTCGATCTGTCGAGTGAACTGACGGAGGAAGAAGCGATGTTGATCGAGCATTTCTCCGACCGCCCGACGCTCGTCCTGCTCAACAAGTCCGATCTTCCACGCAAAATGAACACCGATCGATTGCACGAACTCTATCCGAGCGATCGCATCCTCGAGACCTCCATCAAAAACGCCGAAGCTGAATCCTATGCAAACAGTGTTCGGAAGTTATCCGATGTCCTTGGGACAACCAATCTGTCGAGCGATGCCGTCACAAACACCCGCCATCTCGCGCTGCTCCAAAAGGCGAACCGATCTCTTCACGATGCATTGCAACAAGATACCTACGACCTGATCGAAATCGATCTCCGCGCTGCGATCGAGCATCTCGGTGAGATTACGGGAGAATCCGCTTCCGAGGACATCATCCGCTCCATCTTCTCCAACTTCTGTTTGGGCAAATAATTACGAGGACTATGAACGCTACGACCAATCCACATTCTGCCGAAAGCCGGTATTCCGCAGGCAGTCATAAATTAGCCAATCACCGCTTCGAAGGCGGTCACTACGATGCGATCGTCGTCGGAGCCGGACATGCCGGCTGCGAGGCCGCTCTCGCTTGTGCTCGTCTGGGACTGGAAACCCTGATTCTTACCATGAATCTCGATTCCGTCGCGATGATGCCGTGCAATCCTTCGATCGGTGGCACCGGAAAGGGGCATCTCGTCAAGGAGATCGACGCGCTGGGCGGTGAGATGGGAATCAACACCGACAAAGTGACGCTCCAGTCAAAGCTGCTCAACGCGAGCAAGGGTCCGGCGGTCCATTCCCTGCGGGTACAGACGGACAAACATCGCTATCACATCGAAATGAAAAAGACCCTCGAAGCACAGGAGCGCCTTCTGCTCCGACAAGCCGAAGTCGTCGAACTGCTTCTCGATCAAGCTTCCGATCGTCCGCAGGTCCGAGGGGTCGTCACGTCCACCGGAGCAATCTTCCGCTCCGATCGCGTCATCTTGGCGACCGGAACCTATCTGGCGCCAAAGATTTTTATCGGTGACGCCGAGCTCCTCTCCGGACCCAACGGCCTTTCCGGTTCCTTTGCTCTCGCCGATCAGCTCCGGGAGATTTCTCCCTCCATCCGTCGGTACAAGACAGGGACTCCCGCGCGCGTCGACAGCGCCAGCCTCGACTACTCCAAGATGGAGATCCAATGGGGCGATCCCAACCCGCAGCCCTTCTCCTTTCTCAACGAGAGCATATCCTTTCAAGAGATCCCTTGTTGGCTCACCTACACGAATTTTGCGACGCATCATGTGATCACCGACAACCTCGACAAGTCCGGCCTGTTTACCGGAACGATTGAGGGCACCGGTCCGCGCTACTGCCCTTCCATCGAAACCAAAATCATGCGCTTTCACGATAAAGAGCGCCATCAGCTGTTCATCGAGCCGGAAGGCGTCGATACCCGCGAGATGTATGTTCAGGGGATGTCTTCGAGCATGTCCGAAGACGTGCAGATCGCGTTTATGCGCACCATCCCCGGCCTCGAAAACTGCCGCATCATGCGCCCCGCCTACGCGATCGAGTACGACTGCATCGATCCCCGGGAGCTCCAGCTGACCCTCGAACACAAGGGCGTCAGCGGGCTTTACTCCGCCGGACAGTTCAACGGCACCTCGGGATATGAGGAGGCTGCCGCGCAGGGTCTGATCGCCGGGATCAACGCTTCGATGAGCTTTCTCGGCAAGGAACCTCTCGTCCTCGACCGTTCGCAGGCCTACATCGGCGTGTTGATCGACGATTTGGTGACCAAGGGCATCGACGAGCCCTATCGGATGATGACCTCCAAGGCCGAGTATCGCCTCATCCTCCGTCAAGACAATGCCGATCTTCGCCTCACACCGATCGGGCGCGCCATCGGACTGGTGGACGATCGGCGCTTCGAACAATTT
The DNA here is from genome assembly GCA_030529605.1 of Bacillota bacterium. Classification (GTDB taxonomy): domain Bacteria; phylum Bacillota; class Clostridia; order Peptostreptococcales; family Acidaminobacteraceae; genus JAUMWO01. The sequence continues at coordinate 18,836 of JAUMWO010000012.1, forward strand.
GAGTCCTATCGCAATATGCTGGAGTCCGAGCTTCAGCGGTTGGAGCACACGAAGTTGCGCGAGGATGCCATCAACTCGGTGCTGATTCCTCGGGGAATTGCACCGGTCACGCAAAGTTTCCGGATCGCCGACCTGATCCGCCGAAATGACATTTCCTATTGCGATCTTGCGCCGATCGATTCGGAACGTCCCGAGATTTCCCAACGCGTCGCCGATCAGATCGAGATCATGAGCAAATTCAAGGGATACATTGAGAAGCAGGAGCATCAGATTCAGCTTTTCCGTTCCTCCGAAGAACGTGCGATTCCCGAAGAGATCGATTATGCTTCGATTCGCGGATTGCGCATCGAGGCGGTCGAACGCCTGACCGAAGTGCGGCCATTGTCCGTCGGACAGGCATCCCGCGTCCCCGGAGTCTCCCCTGCCGACATTGCCGTGTTGTTGGTATATCTCGAACAAATAAGAAGGAGTCGATGATGGTTCCGATCCCCAAGAACGATCTCACCGAAGCCCAACTCCGTACCCTCACTTCCTATATGGATGAGATCCTGCGGATCAATGAGTCGATCAATTTGACGGCGATTCGTGATCGCGATGAGTTTTGGCTCAAGCACATTTGGGACAGCATTCATCCGCTTTCGGATATGGAAGAAATTCCCTCTCCGGTGCTGGATCTGGGCACCGGCGGCGGCTTTCCTCTGATCCCGCTCGCTGTGACCTTTCCTGAGACGCGTTTTGTCGGCATCGACTCCGTCAACAAGAAACTCAATGTGATCCGTGACACCGCAGCCGCTCTTCATATCGACAATGTCGAACTGATCCATGGCCGCGCGGAAGATCTCGCGCGCGATCCGAAACTCCGCGAGCACTTCGGACTGGTCGTGTCACGTGCAGTTGCCGAGCTTCGGATTCTTCTCGAGTATGTCGTTCCGTTTGTGCGGGTCGGCGGCCGGATTTACGCATACAAGAGCGTCGAAGTCGAGCAGGAAATCCTTCTCGCGAAGAAAGCGAGCGACGTCCTCGGTGTCGAATTGATGCGTCAAATCGACTACTCGCTGCCCGGCGAGAGCCAAACGCGAAGCCTTTTGATGTTCCAAAAGAAGCGACCGACGGACAAGCGCTATCCGAGAAAGGCAGGCATTCCCAAGAAGTCTCCGTTGTAGAGCGGTTGTGGTATAATCGAAACGAGGTGATACGATGGGTCGAGTCATAGCGGTTTTCAATCAGAAAGGTGGCGTCGGTAAGACGACGACCGCCGTCAATCTCGCCGCTTCCCTTGCGGAAAAAGGGAAGCGAATTTTGCTGATCGACAACGATCCGCAGGGCAATCTGACCTCCGGACTCGGAGTGCGCAAGGACTCACAGTTTCGATCGATCTATGAAGTGGTTTTGCAGATTTCCCCGATTCAAAATACGATTATACCGACGGACTTTGAGAATCTTCATCTCGTTCCGGGCAGCATTCACCTCGCCGGGGCGGAAATTGAAATCACTTCGATGAAGGAGCGCGAGTTTCTTCTCAAGCGTCAGGTCGATGTCATCCGGCATCTATACGATTACATCATCATCGATTGTCCGCCTTCTTTGGGTCTGCTGTCGATCAATGCGCTCTCCGCGGCCGATTCGATTCTGATTCCGATCCAGTGCGAGTTCTTTGCGCTCGAAGGCGTCAGTCAATTGGTGCATACTTACACTTTGGTTAAAGAGAACATCAATCGTTCGCTCGAAGTGGAAGGCGTCTTGATCTCGATGTTCGACGGACGCAACAACCTTTCGATTCAAGTGGTCGATGAAGTGAAAAAATACTTTGCGGGTACGGTCTACCGAACGATCATCCCGAGAAATGTACGACTCGCCGAAGCACCCAGTTTTGGGCTTCCGATCATTCACTACGATCGACGATCCAAGGGCGCCGAAGCATTTCTCGAGTTAGCCGAAGAATTCATTGAGTTGAGGGAGGAGTATGACAACTAAGAAGCAGCCGCGTCGTGGACTGGGTGGAGGAGTGGAAGCGTTGTTCAAACCCTCCGATATGGAAAGTTTTCGTGCCGGAGTCAATGAAAAGGGCGAACTCGTCGCAGAGATCGATGTGGCGCTGATTCGGGCAAACAAAGATCAGCCGCGCAAGCATTTTGATGACGACAAAATTCGAGCATTGGCCGACTCGATAGATCAATACGGTCTGCTTCAGCCGATCGTTCTGAAGCGATCCGGGGCGGAGTTTGATCTGATTGCCGGAGAGCGTCGATTGCGCGCGGTCAAATTGCTCGGTAAGAAGAAAATTCGCGCTCTCATACACAATGCCGACGAGGAAATGGTCGCTCAGCTTGCTCTAATGGAAAACCTGCAACGAGAAGATTTGACCCCGATGGAAGAGGCTAAGGCTTACGACTATCTGATTCGGCAATACAAGATCACTCAGGATCAAGTGTCCAAAATTGCCGGAAAGTCCCGTGCGCAGGTTGCGAACATGCTTCGCCTTTTGCAGCTCGAAGAAGAAATCCAAGAGACTTTGGAGACGCGGGATCTGTCGATCGGCCAGGCGAAACTTCTCCTTTCGGTCAAATCAAGCAAGGAGCGTTTGGCTCTTCATCGTAAAATTTTGGACGAGGGTCTTACCGTTCGGCAGATCGAGGAAGCGTTGAGTGCAATGAGCACTCCTGCCAAAAGATCAAATCCTGCTTCCAAAAAGTCGTCGAGCTCGTCCAAGTCCAAGCCGGCTCACCAAGATGTCGAACTGCTCAATGTCACGGATCGGCTGATGGATGTACTTGGAACCAAAGTTCAAATTATGGATCGCAATGGTACCGGAAGCATCGTGATCGACTACTATTCCGAAGAGGAGCTGGAGCGATTGGTCGAGTTATTGTTCCACGTGGAACAATAATGCGTCGAATTCTCTTTTTGGTCAATCCGATCGCGGGGAAGGGCAGGGCGCTGCAGGCCGTTCCCGAAATCGAGGCATGGATGCGCGCCCAGAGCGATGTCTCTTATGAAATCGCAATATCGACAGCCGCCGGCGAGATCACACAGCTCGTAAAGCAACGCGAAGCGGATGGAATTCGAGAATTTGTCGCCGTGGGAGGCGACGGCACCATATCAGAGATGATCAATGGGATTGGCTTTTCGGAGAGGGAACCGTCGGCGATCGGCGTAATTCCGACCGGGAGAGGAAATGACTTCGTCCGCAATTTCGATCACCCATCATTGAATGAGGTGATGGATGCGATTCTTCGCGATCGACGTGTGAAGATCGATGTCGGAGCGGTCAACTCCTATTATTTTTTAAACTCTTGCAGTTTCGGCATCGACGGTCCCATCACCGCAGATGCCTTTCGTTTTAAAAAGCGCTTTCCGGGTGAAATGTCATACCTCGTTGCGACGCTCAAGCAACTCATGCGATATCGTGCCCAAGCGGTGCGTGTCGAAGTGGATGGCGAGAGCCGCGATGCCAAGCTTCTTCTGGCAGCCATCTCAAACGGTCGATTTTTCGGTGGCGGAATGAAAGTAGCTCCCACGGCGGATCTTTCGGATGGTGTACTCGATCTTTGCCTGGTCAACGACGTCAAACCACTTCGATTTCTCTTCTGCTTTCCGAAAATTTACAGCGGACGCTTGGATGAAGTGCGAGAGGTCAGTTATCGAAAGTTCGAGTCGCTTCGGATCATCCCTGCCGAAGGAGTGCGGCTGATCCTCAACATCGACGGCAATCTTGTGGACGAAATCAGCGCAGAGAAACCCGCAGATATCCGAGTATGCAAGCAGGCAATTGAGCTGTTTCACTGACTGGTAATTATAGGCAAAAAACGCGCTCGATTTTGAGCGTTTTCGCTCGAATCGAAGAGCGAATCCAAATGCGCTTCTTGAACGCAAACAGAGGATTTGGTACACTGATGTCAACTCGGAGGATAGGAATATGTTGGATAAAAAATCGTTTTTCGACCGCATCAAGCGGGATCGCGAGGAAGCAGGAGATCGGCTGATGGAATCCGCCGAATCACAAGATCTCGTTCCGGAATTGGAGACGGTGCCGGATCTTCAAGCGGCTCTCGGTCAGCCGAAAACACAGTCGTCGGACGCCGTAGACTCTGCGCCGATCAATGAACCGGATGCGGCGACCGCGACTACCGCGGAGACGGCCATCGTATTCGGAGATGAGTCGCCGACTGAGACGGAGACCGTAAGACCGGACGAGGAGTTGCAAGCTGCTCCGCTCGATCCGATTGCGCTCAGCATGCTCGACCAGATCGTCGGTACCTATGAAAACACTCCGATCCAGTCCGTCTCTGAGATTTACCGCAGCGCAGAGATGGAACAGGATGAGAAGAAATCCATTTTCATCGCGGATCGCTTCCTGAAAGCGCTTCCATCCGAGCTCGAAGAGTCCGTTAAACGCGAGACGGTACTCAACATCATTCGCATTTCCGGTATCGAGATCGAATCCCTGCTCCGCGATGCCAAGCAGCGCGTGGACGTGCTCGATGCGGTACTCAATGTCACCAACCTTGAGACCCAAAACCGTGATCGCCGAGATCTCGGCCTGATCGTCGAATTGGAGAAGCGAATCCGAGATTTGATCGAGATCCGCAATGCCCGCAAAAATTTCCGTGCCGAGCAAAATCAAATCGTCGAGGAAGAGAGAGACAAATTGCAGCGCATCATCCGCTTTTTGCAACCCAATCAATTTTAGTGCCGTCGATTTGACAAAGCCTGTGGCTTGTGGTATCCTATAGCAGTTTTCGCCTCCATAGTTAAATGGATATAACAAGCCCCTCCTAAGGGCTAGTTGCAGGTTCGATTCCTACTGGGGGTACCATTCTTGTGAGGAACCGTATGGTCGATGAAGCATATATGAATATGGCGATCGAACTGGCGAAAGCGGCTGCCGACATGGGAGAGGTACCCATCGGGGCTGTGGTGGTTCGCGACGGAGAGGTCATCGGCCGCGGGTTCAACAAGAAGGAAGCGACGACGCGTGCGTCGGATCATGCCGAAATGATCGCGATCGCCGAAGCGAACGATGTGCTCAACAGCTGGCGACTCAGCGGATGCACACTGTATGTCACACTCGAGCCTTGTCCGATGTGTGCGGGTGCGATCCAGCAATCCCGGATCGATCGTGTCGTCTTTGGAGCATTCGATCGGAAGAACGGAGCACTCGGGTCGATCCTCGATCTGTATGCCTTCGATGGGTTCAATCACTATCCCGAAGTCGTGGGAGGCGTCCTGGAAACGGAGTGCGCAGAGCTGCTTTCCCAATTCTTTCGTGAGTTGCGAGAACAAAAAAAGATCCGCCGAAGCGGCGAATCGATATAATGGAGAGGTGTCCGAGTGGCTAAGGGGCACGCCTGGAAAGCGTGTAAGGCTTAACGGCCCCGTGGGTTCGA
>JAUMWO010000161.1 GCA_030529605.1 Bacillota bacterium
CGCCCGGCATTTCTTTGAGGGCATGGTAAACGATGTCGCGGCGCTTGGTGTACTCGTCATTGACCGCTTTGAAATAGGAATTGTCGACTTTATAGAGCTCGGTCGCGCCGATCTGCTCGAGAGTCGGGACACAGAGACGACCCATACAAAGTTTGAGAACTCCCTTGATGAACTCTTTGTTCTTGGAAGCGACGGAACCGATGCGCGCTCCGCAAGCTGAGTAGCGCTTGGAAATCGAGTCGACGATCACGACGCGATCAGCGATTTCTTTTTGTGTCGCAAAACTCGTATACTCCAGTCCGTCGTAGACAAATTCACGGTATACCTCATCCGCGATGATAAAGAGATCATGCTCCTTTGCCAAACGCGACAAGGTCTGAATTTCTTCTTTGGAATAAACTGCGCCCGTCGGGTTGCCCGGGTTGGAGAGGAGGATGGCACGTGATTTCGGAGTGATCAGCGATTTCATCGTCTCATAGTTCGGCAAACGGAATCCGTCCGCAGCATGTGTCGTGATCGGGGTGATGTGTACGCCCACCGGAATCGAGAATCCGTTGTAATTGGTGTAGAACGGCTCCGGCACAAGAATCTCATCTCCTTCGTCGGCTACTGCGATCAGAGAGAAGAGGATGGCTTCGGATCCGCCGTTCATGATCAAGATCTCATCCTGTTCGTATTCGGCGCCCATTTTCGCGTAATAGTGACGGAGCGCTTCGATGAGTTTTGCGTCTCCCGGCGATTGCGAATATTTGATGACTTTCTCATCGAAGGACTTGATCGCTTTCAGAAAGACATCCGGCGTCTCGATGTCCGGTTGACCGATGTTGAGATGGTAAACCTTTTTTCCATTTTGCTTCGCTCGCTCAGCAATCGGTACAAGCTTACGAATCGGGCTTTCCTGCATTGCTTGAATTCTGGATGACAGTTTCATACTCTCAAAACCCCTTTGTATTGTGATGGCTTATTCTAACCAATTACAACCGTTGCGTCAACGGTTTGACGATGCGTCGCTCGATTCTCCGCGATAGAGCCCGTAAGTGCGTTCAACGTCCTGCACGAACATCATGCCATTCCCCGGCTTTTCCATGTCGAGCTTATCGTAGATGGTTTTGGCGATGTTTTCGACATACGGAGTCTCGATCAGCATCAGCACCATTTCCTTTTCCGGCTCGATTTCGATGCCAAAAAATTTTTGTCGTTCATGGATGCCGGAACCGCGTGCATTTAAGATCGTTCCGCCTTTGGCTCCGATCGCGGTTGCGGTATCGATCACGGTTTCCGCCTGTCCTTTGTCTACGATGACATACAGCGCTTTATATTCCAGATGGTTGTTCATAGGTTCCTCCCTTTGTGACTGCGGTGTGCTTTTATCGATCGAATTGGATCCGAGTATCGCTCGAAGCGGCATGGAAAAGCAGATGCCCTTGTTTCGCTTGTGAAACTCAAATTGATCGGATGTTTCGGAAAGTAGTTCGGCCGATTGATCGGCTCGTGTGATGGAGAGGACGAGCTCCTTTTTGACTTCACTCAGCTCAAGAAATTTGAGCCAATTGCTCGGGTTGATGCCTCGGCCATGGAGGATGGTTCCTCCGCCGATGCCGCGAGACTTGATGAACTTTAGAATTTTACTGGCTTTGCCGTAATCGACGATGAACACATTGAGCATATATCGGATGTCATTCATTGGCGACCTCCATTTTTTTAGACTTCATTTTAAAGACGAGACCGAGAATTTGCAGTGAAATGATCGGCATCAAGGCAACCATCGAGATCATTCCGAAACCGTCCACCAACAAGCTCGCGGTCGGAAACTGATTGGCGGCGCCGTGGGTGAAGGCGAGAATAAAGGTCGCCGTCATCGGACCGGTCGCAACCCCGCCGGCATCGAAGGCGATCGCGACGAACATAGGCGATACGAAAGCCATCAGGGACAGGGCGATCAGGTATCCCGGGAGCAGATAATGCCACAATTGAATCGCCGGAACCACAATGCGAAGCATCGAGAGAGCCACGGCAATTCCGACACCGGAAGACAACGCAAACAGAACAATGCCGCGTTTGATATACCCCGATGTGACATCCTCGATCTGTTTGGTGAGGACATAGACGGCAGGTTCCGCCAAGATCGTCGTGATCCCGACGACCAATCCGACGAGAATCAACACCGTGTGTTGATAATGCGAAACCAGGTACGAACCGATGAGATTGCCGACACGCATAAATCCGCCGTTAACTCCGACAAAAAAGAAAATCAGACCGAGGAAGGCGTAGATAAAACCGACGACATAACGCCGCTTCTCACGAGATTTCATCATGCGATCCTTGCGCGTAACGGCGATGTAGACGAGGATCAGAGGAAGCATCGCAAAAAAGGCATCACGGAATGAGGACGGAACCAGCGAAAAAAAGTTTCCGAAGAATCCCGGCCCGCTTTCTGCGAGCACCGGCAGGCTTCCCGAGTATTCGCTCGTCGGAGTGATCAAATTGATCAGCATGACCGACAGAATCGCGCCGACCGAAGTGATGGCAACGAGTCCGAAGGAATCGATTTCGGAGGATTTGGAGTCCTTGTTCCCGGCGGAAAAACCGAGCGCGAGAGAGAGAATGAACGGCACCGCGAGTATCCCCGTCGTCGCTCCGGAGGTATCAAAGGAGATCGCGATAAACTCAGGAGGTGTAACGAGGGACAGCGCAAAGACCAAGGCGTAGGAAACCAGCAAAATAATGCGCAATTTGATCTTGAACAGAACGTGGAGCAAGCCGACCACCATCATGATCGCGATCCCGATGGAGACGACGATCAGGAGATACCAGCTCGATATCGCACCGGAAGTGAGCGCACCGA
>JAUMWO010000162.1 GCA_030529605.1 Bacillota bacterium
TTCAATTTGTTCACAAATTCGATGACCGCCTCGCCCTCTTTGATCAAAGAGATGCGATAAGGCGTGTGAATCCGATCCTGCAACGCCGCCGAAAAAATCTCCCGATCTCTTTGATAAATCGAAGAAATCAGCAAAGAGGCGTTCGACAGATTGAACACGACATCCTCCAGCGGGTATGTCTTGGGCATCACGCTGCGCGCATCGTGGGTCGACATCTTTTGAGACGGGATCATGAGTAGGATCTTCACATCCTCAAAAAAATCCAACCGTTGAAAAAGCACTCTGTTGTCAAGATGTTTGCTGATACAGAATTTTCCCAAAATCGCCGCGGTCGAATTATCCGGATGGCCTTCGAGAACTGCCGCCCGATGCAGAAGATAGTTTCGATCGGAACGGGAGTCGCACAGATAGTCTGACGCCATGATTCCCGCAACGATCGCCGCAGAAGAAGAACCCAGTCCTCTGGAGACCGGAATATTTTGTTCATGCACGATCAGGCGATATCCGAGTTCCTCACGCCCTCTCAATTGCAGCTCTTGCTCGATGGTCTTTGCCACCAGATTTTCAGCATCCTTGACGAGAGGCTCTCCCATCCAGCGGATCTCTCTGCATCCGCCCCGCATGCGCATGATTTCATATCGATTATAAAGAGAAAGGGCGATTCCGAAAGAATCAAAACCCGGTCCTATATTTGCGCAACTCGCCGGAACGCGAATCATAATGCTGTTGTTCTCTCTCATAGCCTCTCCCTTTGCAAAACGCTGTGCACGACGAGGATCGGATCCTCGCTAGGATCCGATCTGTGCCAAAATCTTTTCGTAATCGCTGTCGATCGCCTTGAATTCTTCAAATCCCGAAGTAGCACTGTCGGGATCTTTCAATCCGTTTCCGGTTAAAATCAGTACCGCTTTCCCGCTTTTGATCGTTCCGGTTTTATATGCTTGGAGCAAGCCCGCAAGGGAAATACAGGAAGCGGGCTCCGCAAATACGCCCTCCTTGGAGGCGAGCAATCTCTGCGCTTTTAAAATATCTTCATCTTCTATCTTGTCGATTTCTCCGTGGCTCTTCTCCAACGCCTGCTTTGCGCTTTGCCAGCTTGCCGGATTACCGATGCGGATGGCGGTCGCAATCGTTTCGGGATGCTCAATCACCCGACCTTCGACAATCGGAGCCGCACCTGCCGCTTGAAATCCGAAAAATCTGGGCATAGCGCATCTTCCGGTTTCGACATTTTCCTGAAAGCCTTTGAAATAAGCCGTGATATTTCCGGCATTTCCGATCGGCAACACCAGATAATCGGGCGCTTGTCCCAATTGATCGAGGATTTCATAAGACGCCGTCTTCTGCCCTTCAATACGATAGGGATTGATGGAATTTACGAGGGTCACGGACGTCTCTTCACTGATTCTCCTGACAATTTGCAGCGCCTCGTCAAAATTTCCTTTGATCGGCAGGACTTTCGCACCGTAGATCAGCGCCTGCGCCAATTTTCCGATGGCAATCTTGCCGTCGGGAATGACGACAAAGCACTTCATCCCCGCTCTGGCTGCATAAGCTGCGGCGGCTGCGGATGTATTGCCGGTGGAAGCGCAGATGACGGATCGCGAGCCGTCGTTATACGCCCTGGTCACTGCCATGGTCATGCCCCGATCTTTGAACGATCCGGTCGGATTGAGTCCGTCGTATTTGAGATAAATCTCCATCCCGGGCAGATCGCGTTCAAGATTGATCGCTCGGATCAACGGCGTATCCCCTTCGTTCAAACTGATAATTTTCTCCCCTTCTTTTATCGGCAAATATTTAAAATATCGATCGATCAGTCCCTTGTACATAACTCCTCCCATCCAACTCTTCTACGAGATCACAACCTTTCCCTGCGGCATTACAACAATTTATGCTTGTACTCCGCATAGAGATAGGTCAATGTCTTCATCTTCTTAGCAAGCTCATTTTGCAGATTGCTGATTTGCAGATAATCCCTGTCGTCGATTGCAATCTTGAGCATGTCGAACACCCCGGGTCTTCCCTTATGGTGTTTCATCAACTCCCAGCGCAAATTCTTGATGACCTGCCATCTTCTGACATCCTGTTCGGACACTTCATTGTAATCGTCCGTGTGCAGTTTCTTGCAGGAGCGCACGATTTCCTCGTTTTCGACAATGATTCTGTTTTTCAATTCGCTCAGCCAGAAATCGGTCATAATCTGTTTGTAGGATTCGATGATAATTCTCGTAAACACCTGATTGTCGAGCAATACACCGATTTTATGCTCGTTCTCGTTCATGATCTTAATCGCTTCATATACATTCGTAGGATGTTTCCCGAAAATCGTATTTCTGACCTTTTCCGTATATTTCTCATAAACATCGTGAGCGCTGATATATCTTCTGTTGGTCTCGAGATATCCCGCCTCGATTCCCTGATGTTTGCTCAGCTCGGCGTAGAGTTCCTCCTGCGTCTTGCCGACCGCATATTTGCAGCCGTCGAGCATGGACTGTAGACATGCCGCAAAGGTCAAGTAGGAATTCGTGCTCGGATTCGGAGAGCGAAGTTCAAAGCGCGTCGCATCCAATTTCTCCAAGTCGCGGATCACATCGATCAACACGGTTCTGTTTCTTGACGGCGTATCGGGTGAGATCCCCAAAGACGCCACAATGGAAACGGGAGCTTCATACCCCGGCTGCAATCTCTTGTACGCATCGGTCGTGGAGCTGACAAAGGGATTGATCAACTCGTAGTTTTTCAAAATCCCCATCAGCGAGCCGTATCCCAATGCGGACAGATAATCCTT
>JAUMWO010000163.1 GCA_030529605.1 Bacillota bacterium
GAAATTTACCTACCTCGAGGTCATCAAACCGGTGGTCGCTTCCAGTCAAGTGGAGAAGCCGAAATCGCCTCCGGCGGCCGCGCAGATCAACTCGACGGCGGAACTCTCCAAAGCGATCGAGGAGATCGTGCGGGATGTTTCCGACGACGATGGTTGGGTGTTTCTCGGAGAGCTCGGCAACATCCTTTCGAAGCGTCATCCTTCGTTCGATACCCGGAACTACGGCTACCGCAAGTTGACCCCGTTGCTGGAATCGTTGAAGGGCTTTGAAATTCGATCGGATCAGACCTCAGACCCGAATGTCAAACATAAGTTTATCCGCATCAAAGGAGGCTCCGGTGCGTATTGACCAACTGGTGTTGCAACTCAGCGGCATCGACCTCGCCGACATTCGAGAAGAGCGCATCAAGGACGCCGTTCGGCGCAGTTGTGCGGAGCAAGGTGTCGATGCGGACTCGGCCGAATCGGTCAAGATCTACCTTAACATTGAAGGGACTGCGGTGACTGCGTATTATGTCGTCGACGCACTGCGCGGCTCCGTAGTTTTGAATCGGAATGGAACCGGATAAAGCATCCGGTATCCAACGTAATCCCGGATAAAAAACACCCCTTTCGTCTCGACCGAGGCGGAAGGGGTGTCTTTGTTTCGTTGGTTGGTTGTCAGTGAACGGTTACTTCGTCAACCTACTTCATCGACTTGACAAATTCGATGACTTTGTCGTAATCCGGATGCGAAGTCACTTCCTTGACATATTCGACATAGGCGACTTTGCCGGACGGGTCGATCACGACAATGCCGCGAGAGAGCAGTTTGAGCCCTTCGATGAGGAATCCGTACTGCTTTCCGAATTGATGATCTCGGTAGTCCGAAACGATCATCGAATTTTGGATCGTGTTCGCCGCGCAGAATCGCTTTTGAGCGAACGGGAGGTCGACGCTGATGGTCAACACCTTGACATTGTCGAGCTGCGTCGCGTCCTCGTTGAATTTTATCGTTTGAAACTCGCACACCTTGGTATCGACCGACGGGACCACACTGATGATGACCGTCGTGCCACGAAGGCTGTCCGAGTTGAATTCACTCATATCTGTATTGACCGCGGTGAAATGTGGAGCGGTCATACCGACTTTGATATCGTCTCCGACCAGATGGATCGGCTTTCCGCCCATGGTAATTTGATCGCGCATAAAAACCTCCTTAATCAGTTAACTTCATTTCTACCCCTTATCCGGCGATATAATCACGCCTCCGTAAAATAGCTGTGGTAAAATAGTGCTATGAAGAAGATTTTAATCATCAGCGGCGGACATCGCACCTTCACTGCGGGGGATGGTACGCAATTTCGCAGCAATTCATCGGCAGTGGTGCGGCGCCTCTTGGAGCATTTGCCGGAAGAGCGGGTCGAGCTGATCGATATCAATACTTTGAAGATCGAGCATTGTATCGATTGTACCTATTGCTCCAACTCTTGGGGTGCATGCATTTTCGACGACGATATGACGCAGATTTACCGCCTGCTCAGCGAGGCGGACATCTATGTCTTTGTGACACCGGTTTACTTTAACGCAGTTCCGAGCCGGCTCAAGGTTTTGATCGACCGCTTGCAAATGGTTTACAAGAGCAAATATGTGCATGGGATTCCATTTCCGGAAGACAAGCCGCGCCGAGGCTATCTGGTCACCTTCGGTGGAGCCAGGGGCTACTCGGATCAATTCACCGGAGTCGAGTCGACGATCCGGCTGGTGTTGTCCAATTTCGGTGCGAAACTGGACGACAGCTATTGTTATCCGGCGACGGATCACCGCCATCTCGAGAACCATCCCGATCTCGATCGCGATATGACGGCACTGTTACGCGATCTGCTACGCGATTCGGAGTAATGGTCGAGCCGGGGTCGATCTCGGGAGGATCGAGGAGACAAACGGAGGTGGCCGTCGAGGAGAAGGCTCCCTCTTTTTTTGTGACGTCCTCAATCGCTTCGGCATTGTTTCTTCATTGTTTCTTTATTATTTTTATTTAGAATAAAGCCACGGAGGTAGTCAATGAAACAGACTCGAATCATCATCGTTCTGGTTGTGCTTGCCGCCATCGCTCTGATCGCAATGGGTAGTGTGTATACGCTCAACAATGCGGAAGAAGCGGTGATCGAACGATTCGGCAAGATTCACAGCGTCAACACTCAGGCAGGGTTGCATTTTAAGCTCCCGCTGATCGATCGGGTGATCGTGTATAACACCAATGAGATTTACTCGCTGCAGTATGGGTATCGTCTGCAGTCGGATCAACACAACAACGAAAATCCGACTTATATCGACGACATTCAGGAAGAGACCGTATTGACCAAGGGGGCATATCTCATCAACATCGGGGCTGTCGTCCAGTATCGCATCACCGATCCGGTCGCATATCACTACAGCGTCGCGGAGCAGCAGCGAACGATCCGGTTGGCGTTTGAAAGCGTCATCCGATCCAATGTTCAGAATCAATTGCTCGACGAAGCTTTGGTCAACAAGGATATGATCGCGCGCGAGATCCTACCCGATCTCACGAAAAAGCTGGCCAGCTACAATCTGGGGGTGTCGCTGACCGATGTCAAATTTACCGACGTCCTTCTGCCGGAAGCCGTTCAATTTGCCTACGACGACGTGTCGATCGCTTCGAATGAAAAGGATTCGTTGAAATCCAAGGCGGAGAAATACTCCAATG
>JAUMWO010000164.1 GCA_030529605.1 Bacillota bacterium
ACTCAACAACATCATTGCAGCAAACACCAGACCGGCCGGAGCAATCACTCCGCCCAGAGCGATCAAGGAGGAGGACTTCGCCGAGCGAACCAACTCCTTGACGTCGGTCTCCAAGCCTGCGATGAACATCAAGATAATGACGCCGATCTGCGCGAAGCTTTCGGTTACTTCGGATTTGTGAAGCAATCCGGCTCCGAGAATCAATCCTGCGAGGATCTGACCCAAGACAGCCGGTTGTTTCAATTTTTCACTGAGAAAACCTCCCACCTGTGCTGCAAGCAGGATGACTGCAATTTCTAATACAAAAAAGTATTTATCCCCCATACCGACTTAGACAGTCTCGAGATCCTTGAGCGCCTCCGTTTGGAAATAGGTTGCCAGGGCGTCCAGCATCTCGTCGATTTCTCCTTCCATGTAAGAGTCTAACTTATAGATCGTAAAGTTGATCCGATGATCGGTGATCCGTGACTGCGGGAAATTGTAAGTGCGGATCTTCGCCGACCGATCTCCGGTGCCCACCTGCGATCGTCTCTGCTCGGCAATTTCTTCGTTCTGTTTGTTCTGCTCCATCTCAAAGAGCCGAGCTTTTAAAACCTGCAACGCACGCTCCTTGTTGCTGAGCTGCGACTTTCCATCCTGACAGCTGACGACCAGTCCCGTCGGAAGATGCGTTACCCGCACCGCGGAATCGGTCGTGTTGACGGACTGTCCTCCGTTTCCGGACGAGCGGAAGACATCGATGCGCAGATCGCTCGGCTTGATCTCGATCTCGACATCGTCCACCTCCGGCAGTACCGCCACCGTAGCGGTCGACGTATGGATCCGTCCTCCCGACTCCGTCGCCGGGATCCGCTGCACACGGTGCGTGCCGCTCTCGTATTTCATACGGGAGTAGACTCCTTTGCCGCGTATCAGCACGGACATCTCCTTGATACCGCCCGCCGAGTTCTCGGAGGTGTTGAGCACTTCGACCTTCCAGCGATGACGCTCCGCATAGCGGGTGTAAAGCCGCATCAACTCGGCAGCAAAGAGTCCCGCCTCGTCTCCTCCGGCTCCGGCGCGGATCTCGAGGATGACATCGCGTTCGTCGTTGGGATCCTTCGGAAGCAGCAAAATTTTGAGCTCATGCTCCGTCGAAGCCAACGTCTCTTTCAGTTCCGCGAGCTCCGACTTGGCGAGCTCGCGCATCTCCGGGTCATCCGCGTCCTCGAGAAGCATCAAGGTCTCTTCCAACGCTTCCTTCGTATCCTTGTACTGAGTGTATTTCTCGACGATGGGGGTCAGTTCGGCATGCTCCTTCATCAGCTTTTGCCAGAGTTTTTGATTCTCGATGACTTCCGCATCCGAAATCTTGAACCCCAATTCCTCGTATTTTGAAACAATAAAGTCTAATCGATCGAACATACGACAAACCTCCTTATACCAGCGTAGTCCTTAAGGGCTTCGAGATTTCGATAGCCATGATGCCGCGCGATCGCCATCACGGCTTCGTCTTGCCCTTTCCCGATTTCAAAAATCGCAGCGCCTCCGGGAGCCAGTCGCTCACCGAGTTGCTCGAATATTCTGCGGTAACAGTCCAGTCCATCCCCTGCGAACAAAGCTACAGACGGCTCGTACTGCGCGACTTCCGGGGCCAAAAATGCACGATCCGACTCCGGAACATACGGGGGATTGGAATAAATCAAGTCATATCGCTTGCCGTCCGGAAAGGCATCGAAGAGATCTCCACGAAAGAGCGCGATCCGTTTCGCGGCGAGCGAATGGTTCGCAATGTTTTCGCGCGCGATTTCCAAAGCCTCCGGGGAACAGTCGACGGCGTCGATCTGTAGATCTTCATCCGAAACGGGCTTCCATTCTTGGGCAAACGCGATGGATATCGCTCCCGAGCCGATCCCGATTTCCGCCGCGTACACCGTCCCCTCTCGGGTCTGCGATCGAAGCCGGCCCATCCGTCTCGATCGCTCGAGCAACCAATCGACCATGCATTCGGTTTCGGGTCGGGGGATCAAGACTCCCGGCGCCATCTTCAAGTCAATGGAACGAAAGCCGACATTGCCCAAGATATATTGGAGCGGCTCTCTCTCTTCTCTCCGGCGAATCACCGCATCCACACGTGCCCATTCTTCCGCCGTGATTTCTCGTTCCGGTTCCAAAACACATTGCGCGGCATCGATATCGAGAACGACCTTCAATATCGTGCGTATTTCGGATTCGGATTGCTCCGTCAAGGGCGAGAGACTTGCTCTCAAGCGCTGACGCAGGTCATGCAGACGGTACACGAGTTTCTCCACTGGAAGGCGCGGGCGCGTCCTCCGCAGTCAAAACGGCTTGAAACGCTGCAATCGCGACTTCGAGCTGTCGATCGTCCGGCTCCCTTGTGGTCAGCTTTTGGAGCATCATCCCCGGCCAACGAAACGGAGTCATAAAGGAGAGTTGTCTGAACTTGATCATCTCGTAGGAAACTCCTGCAATCAAATGAAACAACACCAACTTGAGAGCGACGCGTTGCCACACCGAGCCCCAGGAAACCATCGAAAAAACGATGATCGAGATCGCAAGGACAAAGAAGACAAAGCTTGTTCCACAGCGCGGATGCAGAGTGGTGAAGGTACGCGCGTTCTCGACCGAGATCGGACGTCCCGACTCGTG
>JAUMWO010000165.1 GCA_030529605.1 Bacillota bacterium
CGGCGAACACAAAAATGACCGCTCCGAACATTATCGAATGTCCGAAGTGCAAGGCTGCAAATGTCTCTCACAGAGAGTGCGGCGAGTGCGGATATTACCATAGCAGAGACTCGAAAAAAGAAGTGTAATGCGTGGTCGAGACTCGATCGTAGAGAAACTGTCGTTGTTCGTTTGATGCGGACATCGGCAGTTTTTTGTGTTATATTGATACGTAGCATGAAATCGTTTTATCCAAGGAGGAGAAATGTCTGACAAGGTATCTGACAAGGTATTGCTTCGATCGGAAGTCGATGTCAACGAAACCTGGGATTTGAGTGCATTGTTTCCGAGTGAAGCGGCTTACGAGGAAGCTCTGACCCGCGCGCAGCGCAGAGCGGAGGAGATCGCGGCGAAATATATAGGCAAAGTGGACGATCCCAAGCGAATCAACGAAGCATTGGATGAACTGCGTGAGTTTACGGAGCTGTCGATCCGCATCGGTTCCTACGCGTCGCTCCCGGTCTCTGTCGATGGAATGAATCCGGAGAATCAAGCGCGGGCAGCCAAGATGGGATCCATTCTGTCCAAAAACTCCGGTATGCTGAGTTTCATCGAATCTGAAATCTTGGAATGTTCGGAGGATGTGATTCGCCAAGCGATGGAACAATCCCCGGGCAATGCGGGGATGCTCAAGCATTTGCTCGAGGAAAAACCGCATCGTCTGCACAGTGAGGCGGAGCGAGTGCTCAAGTCCCTCGGGCCGGTGATGGACGCTCCGTTCCGTATCTACAGCGAAGCCAAGTCGGCCGATCTGGACTATGAGCCGCTGAAATATGGCGACCGCAGCTACCCGATGAGTTTCGTGCTCTATGAAAACAATTACGAGCATGAGCGCGACACCGAGCTGCGCCGTGCGACCTTCCGCGAGTTTTCGAAAGGACTGCGCAAATACAATCATACGATGGCTGCGACCTACAGCGCGCAGCTGCAAAAAGAAAAAATTCTCGCGACCCTGCGCGGCTATGAGTCGGTCTTTGACTATTTGTTGTTCCCGCAAAAGGTCGATGCTTCCTTGTATCATCGTCAAATCGATTGCATCATGGAGAAGCTCGCCGGGCCGATGCGCAAGTACGCTCGTCTGCTTAAGGCGATCCATAAGATCGACCGCATGACCTATGCCGATCTCAAGATCTCGGTCGATTATGACTACGAACCGAAGGTGTCGATCGCCGATGCGAAGCGCTATGTCATCGAAGCGCTCAGCATGTTAGGGGACGAATACCGCGACATGCTCGAGAAAGCATTCGATGAGCGCTGGATCGATTTCCCGGTCAACAAGGGAAAACGCAGCGGCGCGTTCTGTTCTTCGCCTTACGGTGCACATCCGTATATCATGATCTCCTGGTCGCATCTGATGATGGAGGCCTTTGTCCTCGCACATGAGTTGGGGCATGCCGGACATTTCTACCTTGCGCAGCAGGTGAACAATCTCTTTGATATGCGTTCGTCGATGTATTTCGTGGAAGCGCCGTCGACTATGAACGAACTCCTCATGGCGAATTACCTGATGAAGGAAAAGAGCGAGCCGCGCTTCCGACGCTGGGTTCTGTCTTCGATGATCTCGCGCACTTATTTCCATAACTTCGTCACGCATCTGTTGGAAGCGCATTTCCAACGAGAGGTCTATCGCATCATCGATGCCGGAGGAAGTGTACAGGCATCGAAACTCAATGCGCTCAAGAAAGCGACGCTCGAAAAATTCTGGGGCGATGAAGTGCACATCGACGACGATGCCGAACTGACCTGGATGCGTCAGTTGCATTATTACATGGGACTCTATCCTTATACCTACAGCGCCGGTCTGACGATCGCCACGGCGGTGAACAACCGCATCCTCAAGGAAGGACAACCTGCGATCGACGACTGGAAGAAGGTGCTGCGTGCCGGCGGAACCAAAACCCCGGTCGAGCTCGCTGCCATGGCGGGTGTGGACATCACGACTGAACAACCGCTGCTGGATACCATCGACACGATTGCGGCGATGATCGACGAGATCTGTGCGCTGACTGCGGAAATCGATGGAATCGTAGTGGAATAAACTCGAGGTGACTATGAAACGAATCGGATTTGACGCGATGGGCGGCGACCATGCTCCCGTTGAAACGGTCAAGGGAGCGATCGAAGCGCTCAACCTGGTTGACGCCAAGATCGTGCTGTACGGCGATGAGGCACTCATCAACACGGAACTGGCAAAATACGGTCCGCGAAGCGAGCGCATCGAAGTCGTCCATGCGCCGGATCGGATTGAAAATGACGACAAACCGGTCGCTGCAATCCGGCACAAGCCGGAGGCTTCGATGGTCGTCGGTTTGGTCGCTCTCAAAAACAAAGAGATCGACGCGTTCGTATCGGCAGGCAACACCGGTGCTCTGCTCGCCGGAGGACTGTTCAAAGTCGGTCGGATCAAAGGCATCACGCGTCCGGCGATCTGTACGATCTATCCGACTTCCGATCGGCCGTCCGTGCTGATCGACGCCGGTGCCAATGCCGAGGTCAAACCGCGCAATCTCATCGATTTTGCTCTGATGGGTGCGGTGTATGCCGAGCGCGTGATCGGTCTCGACAAGCCGACCATCGGCCTCGTCAATGTCGGGGCCGAAGAGA
>JAUMWO010000166.1 GCA_030529605.1 Bacillota bacterium
TGTCGTAGGGGGTAGGAATGCGTGATCTTTGGCTGATCGGGCTATCGTTTGTGTATATTTTTGCCGTGATAGGGATTTCGTCGCTGCTGTTTCGCAACCGCGAAGGAGAAGCGAGTCGGAAATTTGTGCACATCATGGTCGGAAACTGGATTTTTATTTCGCATTGGTATGAGAACGTTTGGGCGGCGCTCTTCGTGCCGCTTGTGTTCGTCGTCATCAATGCGCTCAGTCTCAAATACAATCTGATCTCGACGATGGAGCGCAAGGACGACAGCCTCGGTACGGTCTTTTATGCGATCAGCTTGGCGGTGGCGGTCGGTCTACGCTTTGCGACCGGCTGGACGGTGTTCCCGATGATCGGCATCCTGATCATGGCGTATGGCGACGGGTTTGCCGCCTTGGTCGGCAAACGCTGGGGCAAGACCCATCCGTTCGCCTTCGCGCCGGACAAGACGCTCGTCGGCAGCGCGGTGGTCGCGGGTGTGGGGATGGTCGTTACGGCGGCATCTCTCTTTGTGCTGGGGGATGCTGCGATTCTCGAACGCCTCGGTGCGATCGGGGTGTTGTGGATCGCTTTGCTCACAGGGCTGCTTTCCGCCTTCATCGAAGCGTCGGGAAAACGCGGCTGCGATAACCTCACCCTCCCGCTCGGAGCGGCGATGTTTGCCTCGCTCGCATTCTATTATGGAAATCTTTCGTTTTATCTGTATATGTTCGCTTCCGTCGGAATCCTGTGGTACGGCTTACAACGCCGCTGGCTCACGGCGGACGGTGTCGTCGCTGCGATCCTGACGGCGGCGACGCTGCATGCGCTGGGCGGTCTGTGGATCGCGCTCAGTCTCCATGCCTTCTATCTGCTGGGAAGCTATGTCAGCAAGATTCGCAATGAGCGAAAGCGGGAAGCCGAGCGTTGCCAAGAGGGCTCCGGTGCGCGAAATTGGATGCAGGTCGTCTGCAATTCGCTGCCGGCCTGTATTCTCGTATGGTGCCGTTATTTCTTTGCCGATCAGGCGCAGATCTTTTCGCTGCTCGCCTACGGAATTTTCGCGGCCGCGGCGGCGGATACCTTTTCTTCGGAGCTCGGGATGCTCAGTCGTTCTAAGGTGTTCAGTATCCTGACGGGGCGTCGGATGCGCCGGGGCGTGTCGGGTGGCGTCAGTTGGATCGGCCTGCTCGCCGGCGGAATCGGTGGATTCATGCTCGCTCTGCTCGCGTGGCCGGAATTCGGCTTCCGCGGCGTCCTCTTCGTCACCGCGATGGGGGTCGCCGGCACCTTGATCGACAGCGTCCTCGGTGCCCTCGTCCAGCGCAAATACCGCGCGGCGGACGGCGGCTTCAGCGACAAACCGACTCGCATCGGAGAACTTCCGGTGCGCGGCATCGCCTGGATCTCCAACAATGCGGTCAATCTGATCAGCCTGTGCCTCGTCGCGGTGATCGGCGTCGTATTGAATCATTGGTTCGGTATCGTGTCATGAAGATCGATGAAGTTTGGCTCCGCTCGCTGCTGCCGGAAGAGTATGCGAACGAGCCGATCGGGGATTTTTCCGAGTACGATCTCGACGGGTTTCGTGTTTTACTGAACGAACGCGGAGTTCGGCAAACGATATACAGCGCGTCAGACGAAGAGGATTTGAGACGATGGGTGTTCCGTGAGGTCTGCCTGAATCTGGCTTGGAGGGCGGAGCTTCAAAATCGGAAAACCAATGCCCTAAAGTGGAGATACTCCAGAGAACACTGCGAAAATGGGCAGTGGTTTTATGTCGAACGCACGAGCTATATCTACGATGCCATCGAGGATTTCCGATTGGCTGCATTTGAAGATTATCTGAAACTCATCCGGCGCGGTGTTCCTGAAGCGGTGTGGCGAAATGAAGTGGAGAAGCATATTTCGCTGCTGAATCTGCGCTATCGCGAGTCGCATTGGGATTACGATCTGGAGCGACTTTGCTTTGTCGAAATCAGCGATTCGAAAGAATATGACAGGCGAAATTCGTCGTCGGAGGAGCCGCGCCCCGGCTCGATCATTGCGAGGGAAAGGAACGTAGCCAATGAAGAGCGGAGATAGAACGTCATATTTGTTTCACGAATTTTGTGTGATTTGTCTCCGGCTGAATCAGCTCGGTATCGTACCGACTCTGATGGGTTCGCTTGGCTTGGAATTTGTATCCGGACAAGACTGGATGCCTTCCGACATCGACATTCATGTGCCGGGAGATCCGAGGGGCTGGGAAGCGCCGGACGAGCTGCGGATCGATGATTGGGACAGAATCTTGATGACGATGGGCGAATTGGGGTACGAGCTGATCGATCTTCACGAGCATGAGTTCTGCAAGGATGATATTCGAGTCGAATTCGGGACGATCGATTCGCTCGATGAGTTTGCGGGCGTTGCGGAAGCCGATCTGGCTTTGATCCGTCAGGACGGCATCGTATTCCGCGTGCCCGACCGGCAGCAGTTTTTGAGCATTTATGAGGCCTCGTCAAAGGACTCGTATCGAAACGATCAGAACAACAACAAGGATTTTGCGAAGATCGCTTGGCTGAAGGATCGTTTGTGACCGATCCGAAGGGATTAACCTTATAAGGACAGAATAAATAATACCCAATGT
>JAUMWO010000167.1 GCA_030529605.1 Bacillota bacterium
GATCGCAAACAGGATCGAAGCCGGAAAATACTGCACCATCGGAACCAGTGCATTGCGGAGCACATGGCACGTCATGATCTTCTTGTTCTTCATCCCTTTTGCGCGCGCCAACTTGATGTAATCCTTGTTGAGCTCATCGACCATGTAGCGGCGCATCCACATCGCATACGAAGAGATGGAGCCGAGGGACATCGAGATGATCGGGAGAATCCAGCTCTGCGGTTTTTCGACATCGAAGAGGATCGGCAGGTCAAAATACTTGGTCATATACAGCTGGATAAACAAATAGTAGACGGCGGCGGGAACGGCGTTGATCACGACGATGTAAAGCGTTCCGAGTCGGTCCAGAATTCCGTTCTTATTTCGCGCCATTTGGATTCCGACAAAGATTCCGAATATCATCGAAATAAATACGGATGAGAGACCGAGCCACACCGAGTACGGGATCTTTTCCGCCAAAATGTCGTTGATTTTGACATTGGGCCGATAGATGATCGAGGTCCCGAGATCTCCTCGTAATAGCTGCGAGTAAAAGTTCTTCAGTTGAATATGAATCGGATCGCGTAGCCCCATGGACTTCAGAATCGCCTCTTTCTGCATATCGTCGAGCTTCTCGAAGCCGGTGCCGAAGTAACCTTCCTCCGGCATCAGCCGCATCAGCAGAAACACGACGGTGATGACGATCCACAGGGTCAGTATCGACTGAAGCGATCGCTTTAGAACATATTTTGTCATAAGCTCCCTCGGTTTTGTATTGCGGTGGATGAAAAAGGCGGATGCCATTGCGGCATCCGCCGGTTGACTGTGAATTATTTATTCGCGTTCTTGAGTGCCTCGGTACGTTCTTTCTCCCATTCTTCCTGGAGTCGGAGGAAGGTTTCCGTATCCATCGGCTTATCCATCATCTTTTGACCCTTGTAACGAAGTCCGGCAACTCCAAATGGAGAATATGGGCTGTCGAATGGGTTGAGGGAAGAGGAGACATAACCGCCGCCGCCCGTTGCAAATGGGATGACCCAAGCGTTTTCGAGCATATAGCCCTCTGCTTGTGCGAACAGCTTGTAGCGCTCTTCTTTGTCGTTGACGGTTGCGATCGCCTTGTTCACGATTTCCTCGTAGACATCAAACTTGTTTTTGCCGTTTTCGTCGACTTCGGTCGTAAACTCAGGGAAGTTGTAGTTGCTGCCGCGATCGAACGGATCGGTGTAAGTTTGAGGGTCTGCATAGTCCGGTCCCCAGTTGACTTCCTGGAGCGCGTAGTTTCCGCTTCGGCGTGTCGCGTTGAGGTATCCGGTTGGAGGGTATGCGAGGATGATCACGTCGATGTAGTCGGTGCCGAGCGTCGTCTCGAGCTGCTGTTCGAGTACTTGAGCGCGGTCCGCATTGGCGGACGATCCCGAGTTGTAGTTCAGTACGACTTTGACCGGGAAGGTCGCTTTGCCTTCGAGTTCCTTCATCGCCTTCGCTTTGAATTCGAGTGCCAGATCTTTGTTGAAGGATTCGTTTTCCGTGAACTTCTTGAGGCCTTCAAACAGAGCGAAGTCGGTTCCGTTGGAGTCGACGAAGTTCTTCGGCGTGATGGTGTTGAGCATACGGTTTTGCGGATTGTACGGCTCATGCGTCAGCATTGCCGCGTTGCGGTTGAGACCGTGGAAGAGCGATTTGCGGAAGCTGAGGTTGTTGACGGCGACTTTCCAGTTCTCCGGCTCGTATTCCGCTGCAAATTCCGGTTTGAAGTTGAGAGCGAAGAAGAACGTATAGAAGCTTGGACGTCCCGGACGCATCATCGCGAGTTTCGCCGGATCGTTCATCCATTCGTCGAGCATCGCCGAAGAGATGTTGAGTCCTGTGATCTCACCGCGGAGGTAGAGCTCTTGTGCGACCGCGCTCGCTTCTTTGTTGTAACGCTCATTGATGCGTTCGATGAAGATTTGATCTTTATCCCAGTACTTCTCGTTCTTCACCAGGATGCGGCGCGATTGCGGCTCGAAAGTTTCGAGGATGTATGCGCCATTGTAGAGCAGGGTCGAGTTGTGTGTACCGAACCGGACGCCGGACTCCTTGAGGAAGTCTCGGTTCACCGGGAAGAAGTTGACATAGTTGAGCATCGATTCAAAATACGGGACCGGGCTTTCGAGTGTGTACTCGAGCGTGTATTTGTCGATCGCTTTGACGCCGACTTCCGCGAAATCTTCGATTTCTTTCTTATAGAATTTTTCAGCATTCTTGATGACGGAGTAGGTGATCTGCGCAGTCTGCGATGCGTTGTCCGGATTGAGGACATATTCCATCGCCGCGACCCAGTCGTCCGCTACGACCTCGGCAACTTCTTCTCCTTTGAAGTTGACCCATTGGACGCCCGGGCGAATTTTGAAGGTCCACACCAAACCGTCTTCCGAAGAAGACCAGCTCTCGGCGAGCGCCGGCTGAATGACTCCGTACCTGTCGTAGTCGATCAGCGAGTCGACGAGGTTGCAAGCGAGAGCAAACTCATTGGTGGAAGCGGTTTGGAGATAGTTGATGGTGGTGACTTCGCCCGAATAAATCGAGTTGATAATCTGTTCTTTCTTCGGTTCCGGAT
>JAUMWO010000168.1 GCA_030529605.1 Bacillota bacterium
ATGAAGAAATTGTTGTCTGTGTTGTTACTCGTATCGATGCTTCTCCTCGCGTCGTGCGGAAACGACGCTCAGCCGGCTACTACAGCGGGTGCAACCGATCAGAATCAACCGAGCAATCCGGTGAAGCTGATTTATTCGGTCAATGCTGTTCCGGGCGATGCGCATTACGAAGCAATGATGAAGTTCAAAGAAGAAGTGGAACGCCTCTCTTCCGGCAACATCACCGTGGACACTTTCCACTCGGGATCGCTGTTTAAGCAAGACCAGGAATTGGCTGCCGTCAAATCGGGTCAAGCGGACATCGTCTACATGTCGGCTTCGTGGCTGGGGGAAGGTTCTCCGTGGATCTCGATGTTCAGTGCCGGTTATATGTTCAAGAGCTATGAGCATATGACGAAGGTACTCAACGGCGAAGTCGGTGCGGAAGTGTTTGAGCGCGTCGCCAAAGAGCAGGGAGTTCGCCCTCTCAAGGCGTTCTACCTCGGAACGCGTCAAGTCAACCTGGTCAAAGACAAGGAAGTTAAGACTCCGGCGGATCTGAACGGTGTCAACCTGCGTATGCCGAACTCGGATGCCTGGATCTTCCTCGGGAAAGCGCTCGGAGCGAATCCGACTCCAATCGCATTCTCCGAGCTGTACATGGCGCTTCAAACCGGTACGGTCGACGGACAGGACAACCCGCTGCCTACCGTCAAGAGTGCCAAGTTCTACGAAGTCACCAAATCGATCTCCCTGACCAACCACCTGGTCGACAGCGTATGGCCGACCATCAACGTTGCAAAATGGGAATCGATGAGCGAGCAACAACGTGAGTGGGTGATGGAAGCGCTCGAAGCCGCTCGCAAAGTCTGCGACGAGACCAACATCGGTCGCGAAGCGGAGCTGATCGAGTTCTTTAAGTCCGAAGGTCTCAAAGTGTACCAAGCGGATATCGAAGCATTCAGCAAAGAAGTACTATCGAAGTATGTCGACAACAAAGAAATGACTGCGACTTGGGATATGACCCTGTTCGACAAGGTTCAGGAAGCAGGTAAATAAGGAGTTCAAAGGTGCCGGCTTTGCCGGCACTTTTTCCAAAGGAGGAGCCATGAAGAAAACATTGCTTTTCTTACGTGACTTGATGGAGATTTATCTCCCGATGGCGGCATTTGCGGTCATGTTTTTGACCTTTGTCGCCCAGATTGCTGCGCGCTATCTGTTCAATTATCCGCTGACATGGGCATACGAAATCACGGTCATAGGATTTACTTGGACGGTCCTTCTGGGGGCTTGCTACGCGATGCGTTCGCGCACCCATGTCATGTTTACGATGATCGTCGATCTGCTTTCGCCCAAAAAGGCGGCTCTCGTGCGGACGCTTGGAAACCTCATCATCGTCGTCACCTTTGTCATCCTGATCGTGCCGACCTTCCGCTATGTTCAATTTATGAGTTTCCAATCCACATCGGTGTTTAAGATCAAGCTGAGTTATATTTTTGCACCGATCGTATACTTCTTCCTTTCCGTCATCGGATACACCTTGTCGGAGATGGTCGCGGATTTCCGAATCATGCGTGGGGGTGAGACGAAATGAGTTTGGCTTTGATTGCAACCTTGGTCGTCTTCGTTTTGATCTTTTTGCTCCGAATGCCGATTTCCCTCGGGATGATCGCGGCCGGAGCGGTTTACTTCATCGTCGGTGGCGGCGATCTGGGATCCGTTGCGAACCATGTCGTCAACACTTACTATTCCAACTATGTCATCATTGCCGTACCGCTGTTTATCTTCACTGCAAATGTGATGAACTCCGGTAAGGTTACCGATATGGTGTTCCGTTTTGCTTCGGGCTTGGCAAACGGCCGGCGCGGGGCACTCGGGCATGTCAATGTCATCGCCTCGCTCATCTTTTCAGGAATGACGGGCTCCGCGATCGCGGACGCTTCGGGCTTGGGAAAAATGGAGATCGAAGCGATGAAGCGATCGGGCTATGACGATGCGTTCTCCTGCGCAATTACCGCTGCTTCCGCGACGGTGGGTCCGATCTTCCCGCCGAGCATCCCGCTCGTCATGTACGCGATGTTTTCCGGTTCGTCCATCGGGGCGCTTTTCCTCGGGGGTATGGTGCCCGCTCTTCTCATCTGCGTCGGGTTGATGATCTATGTGTCGGTCATGTCCCGAATCCGCAATTATCCGAGCGAGGCCAAAATCGGATTTGCCGAGTTTTTGACCTTTACCATCCAAGCGATTCCGGCGATTTTAACCCCGGTGATCCTTCTCGCCGGCATTTACACGGGCGTCATGACACCGACGGAAGCCGGAGCGGTCGCCGCGATTTACGCGATTTTGATCGCCTTTGTCGCATATCGCGCGATGAGTTGGAAGGGACTGCTGCAGATCATCAAAGAGACGGTGCGGGATACCGGTTCCGTCAGTTTGATGATCGGAGCGGCTTCGATCATCTCTTACATCGTGGCGCGTGAGCAGGTAGCGGCTCACCTCGGCGAACTGGTCCTCCAATTCACGCACAACAAGTACATCTTCCTG
>JAUMWO010000169.1 GCA_030529605.1 Bacillota bacterium
ATCTCGACCTTGGCGACGAGCTGCTGTTCGACGGAGTACCTCGGATAATAGCATCCCCCGCAGTCCGCGGAGTGCTCGCAAAAGGATTCCCCCTCGAACGGAGCCGCCTCGATCACCTGACAGAAGGCTTTTTGCCCGCGAAACCGACAGCGGAGAAGCTGACTCATTTTGGCATTTTTGATTTCATACGACCTGCCGGTCAAAGGGTTGCGCACCAGCGCGCGATTTGGAAATTTCACGCGCTCAATGCGGAGAAGAATCGGGGGAGAAGTGACCATGATGCATCCTTATCAATATTGATTTTTCGTTTTCACATAGTCTCCGATCACGGAAGGCGCCGTGTCTTCGACCTCGCCCAACATCGCACGAACCCGATCGCTCATCGAATGAAAGACGACCCGATCCAGATCGACAAACACGATCTCAAAAATCTTGCCGTTGAGGTATTCCGAGCCGGTATCGATGTAATAAGCACGATAACGCAGTCCACGATCGAGCTCGTTTGCGTAACGCAAAAAGTTCTCCGTCACTTCATCCTTACGATCATACCAAGCATGCGCTTCTCGGCGCATCGCGCGATACTTCTGCGGATCACAAAACTCGTAACGATCGGCATCCAACATTGCTTTCTTCGCGAGCACATTGAAAAAATTGTATTTGAGTATCCCATCGTCCACGCCGAGCACCCTGGTCGGCAGGTTTCGGTCGACGTCCGAATAAAGCGCAAAATTGCCCTCGATGAATGCCGCCTTGTCGATCTCACCGCGCTGCAGACGATCGATCCAATCGCCCCGCGCTCGAAGCAGAGGGAGCGGATCTTCGAAATCGCTCGGAACCCGGATCTCTTGGAGCTCGAAATTCAAATAATCGCAGGAGGTGAGTCGATATTCCACCCCATTTTTATAACCGGCAAAACAGTACCGAAAGCAGTCCGTATCGTGAATATGTCCGTAGAACACGCGACGAACCCCGTAACGCTCAAACAAAAGAGTCATTTCGGTATCGCGTCCGTCCGGTGTCGGCGGATAGTGCACCAAGACGATGATCTCCCGGTATCCTGCCCGCGTTGCGGCTTCCAACGATTGTTCCATACGGAGCAGCTCGCGGCGATAGATCTTTTCATCTTCGGGCTCTTCGGAGTCCGGAAGATTCCATCCGCGCGTCCCGCACACGGCAATCGACCCGAATGTGAAGAAATCATTCTGCAGAAAAAACAAATCCGGAAATCGAGCCGCCAGCTTCTTGCGGTGGGACCACCAATAATCGTGATTGCCCTTGATCAACACCTTGGTCCCCGGAAGCGCGGAGATCCACTCGAAATCCACGAGCGCATCTTCCAATCGCATCGACCAACTGGTATCCCCGCCCAACAAAACCACATCATCGGGACCGACCTGATTCAGCCAGCTTTCACGAATCTTTGCGGCATGGTTTTCCCAGTGCTCCCCAAAAACCTCCATCGGCTTGGCCTGCGCAAAGCTGACATGCAGATCCGAAATTATGAAGAGGCGCATGCATCACCGCTCTGTTTGTGATAGACCGACTCGGAGACGACGCGGCGCAACTCATCGAGCAGCATCCGATATTCGCTGAATCGATCGGTCGGCTTCAACGCGTCGAGGCGCGCTTGGTACAGCATCGCCCGATCCATTTGATCGGCGGACGACAAATACCCGATGAGCCTCGTAATCTCGCGCACCGTGTTCGACTTTTCTTCAAACAAGGTCTGCGCCTGACGAATCTCCTGCGCGATCAAGGTCATCTCCTCATCGAGACGCGTCGCCGCATCCGACGCATTGCGCAGTCGGGCGACGATTTCCTCGGGGATCGCGTCCTTATACTTGTACTGCAGGGAATGTTCGATCGTCGCCCAGAAATTCATCGCCAAGGTTCGAATCTGTAGTTCGACCAGGATCTCGCGCGCTCCCTTCGCCGTGTAGACCGGGTATCGGATGATCATGTGATAACTCCGATACCCGCTCGGTTTGGCGTTCTTGATGTAATCCTTCTCGTACAGAACCTTGAAGTCCTTCCCACTGCGTTCGCGGATCAATTCCGCGACCGAGTAGATGTCGTCGATGAACTGACACATGATGCGGAGTCCCGCGATGTCTTCCATCTCGTCCTGCAACCGGTCGAGCGGAATCGACATGCGCTCCGCCTTCTCTAAAATACTGGATATTTTTTTAACCCGACCGGTCGTAAACTCGATCGGGGAATACTCACTAAGTTCTCGGTACTGATCGCGTATCGCTTTTAATTTGACTTTTAATTCTTCGACCGCTTGTTCATACGGCTGCAAAAACTTCGCCCATTCCTGAATCATGCGCTCCTCCTACCGATGCTTCTACCGGTAAGATTATAACAAAAATCCTTCCCGATTTCACCCGAGCGTCGGCGTCAGTTCAACGAGTCGCAACCCTCGACTTGATCGGTAGCGAGAAGGAGCCCGTAGCTGACTTGGAGTTCTTTCACAAGCCCGATTTCCTCGGCCAATTGTCGCGCATAACGACA
>JAUMWO010000170.1 GCA_030529605.1 Bacillota bacterium
GCGAGGTATTCTTCGAGCTCTTCCTTGGAGACTTCCAAATTTTGAAGCAAACGAAGCACTTCCTCTCGCTCGGAACGCACGCGCTCCTTCGACGCGATCCACTCTGCTCGGAGAGACTCCGCTTCGCGCTCTTTGCGCTCGAGTGATTCGACCGTCCCCCGATAGGCGCGGCTGAGCTCGGAGACATAGGACAGACGCTGCAGATAATCCGCCAGCGAGCGCGATTCCAGCAGGAGCTGGACACCATTTCCCGCACCCAATTTTTGCTGTGCAACGAGCAAGTCCTTCAGGTCACCCAAATAGCCGTCGATCTCGAGCTCCAGCATATCCAGCGCAACCTCTTGCTCTCTGATTTTTCCTTCGATCTCCGTGATCTGCTGTTTCAATAATGCGGATTTGTTGCGTGCGAGTTCGATCTCCGAATTGATGCGAAACAGGTTTTCCAACGCCTTCTTCTCGGCGGCCTCGTCCTCCGAACTCAGCGGAGCCGGAAATTCCGGCGGTCTCTCCTCCGATTCTCGCGTCGTTTGCATCCAAGCGGGCGGCAAAACGGCCACAGCCCAAATCGGGAGAAACAAACACAAAACCACGAGGAAAACCTGCGGTTTTCGAATTCTTTTTATGATGTTCAAAGATTCATCCTCTGCTTTTTTGCTATAATGGTTTTGATTACACATAATATATCACAAAACCTAGCGAGGATCGGATGCAAAAACTGACCAATATCGTTTTTATATTGATACTGATTCTTATGGGGACCGCGCTGCCCCTCAACACACAAATCATGAACATCAATCTGACGGAGCCGATCATTACGACTCCGGGCAATACCGACACGACAGAACATGGCGCACTGCAAGGCAAAATCACCTTGCTCCGACCGGATTATGACGCTATCGTGGACGAACGCTCGGATCTCGTTCTGGTTTTTGAGTCCGACAATGCCGTCTTTCACGACGACTTTTTCCGCGAACTTCGCCCCACTCTCGTGGTCACTGCCGCGGACGGAGCACAGCAACGCATCGATCTGAGCGATCAGACCGCGCGGACTTCCGGCGCGTCGCAGAGAGAAATCCGTATCCCGTATCGGCAGATCGCCGCATCGATCGAGGACTCCGGATACTATCGGATGCATCTCGAGCTCTTCGATCGGAAATTGGAGGCGGCGCTCAACGGCAGCTGGCTACTCAGTACATTGGATTATTCGGGCAAGCCGCTTTCCGTGCGCACCGATGCCGATCCGATCCCTGCGGGTCAGATCCCGCTCACACTCTATGTTCCCGACCGGGAATTTCGTTCCGTCACACCGATCACTCGCATCCTGCCGGACAGCAGTCTCGACTGGCATCGCGTTTATCTCGCTTTGCGGGACGGGGTGTCCCCGACTCTCGGTCTCCGGCCGGCACCGACCATCCCGACTCTGATGCTGTACGACCTCACCTCCGGCGCTGCCGTGCTCGATCTTGCTGCGGATACCGACAAATACGCGAGCACTCCGGAACAGATTCAGGTGCTGGGACAAGCGATTCATTCGACCTATATGAGTTACCGCCGCATTCGCGGCACCACTCTCCGTGTCGGCGGGAAGGTCATCTTCGAAGAAGTGGCGCGGGTACAGCCGACAAGTTATCGCATCTCACGTACCTCGACCGATCACCTCGTGCTTCAACCGGTCACGCTCGCCGAATCAACCGACGCAAAAGCCGCCGTGCGAGATGTCGTCTCCCGGCTGCAAAAGGATCATGTTCTCCCGCCGACCATTGAACTCGAAGAATTCTTTTTGACACCGGAAGACGGGGCTCTTGAGGTTCATCTCTCACCGGAATATCAAACCCTGCTCCGCGACAAACCGGAATATCGCGAGTTGGTTCGAGCGGCCGTCGCATTGAGTTTTTACAGCATTCCGGAAGTACGATCGCTCAAGATCAACGGGGAGACCATCCCTCGCATCATCGCTTGGAATTTGGAGCCGCAATGAAGCATCAAAATTTGACCCCGAAGCTGGCTGCGCTTTGCACCGGCTTTTTGCTTACAATTTTTATCAGTTTCAACGGCATTCTCGCTTCGCACAGCGATCCCTTCTTTTCCAACATGGCCTTTCACAGCGTCGGCGCTCTATCGATCGGCGCAGTTCTTGTGTTCGACCGCCTTCGCTCACGTTTCCGTACTCTAGGCCCGGTAGTATGGCGTTTCCGTCCGGTCTATCTCCTCCCCGGTGCAATCGGGGCTTGTACCGTGCTCCTGAACAACTACATCATTTTGGAAATCGGCATCGTGTTGATGACGACACTGACGCTTCTCGGGCAGATGCTTTCGTCCATGGTCATCGACCACTTCGGACTGTTCGGACGGCCATCCGTCCCGACTCGCCCGCGCCAGCTCCTCGGCATACTTCTGATGTTTGCCGGCATCGTTTGGATGGTGGCGTCGTGATCTACGTGCTCAGCGCCTTGACCGGACTGCTTATCCTTTCC
>JAUMWO010000171.1 GCA_030529605.1 Bacillota bacterium
AAATCACACCGAGCACCAGCCCGATGAAAAAAGCGACCGCGCAGCGAACCCGGACCGGCAATCGGCCCCGCTGCCGGTCATTTTGTTCTCGGATCCATATCGCATCCCGGTCGGCGCGCTCTTCACTGCGCGCGATGTCATGTTCCAAAGCGCGGCAGGCAAGCTCCAGCTCCGACGAGGACATCGACGTTTTGTCTAAAACAGCCATAGCAACAGCTCCCCGATCGCAATCCCGACAAAAAACAGAGTGATCTGAGCGATCCAACCGGCCCTCTGCCAGCCCTTCACCGCCTTTTTGCGGCTGCGCATTCGATATTCCGCGTGCAATGCATCGCGGTAGCGCCGCTGCAACTCTTCGTAGCGCGACACCAATTTCTCCCGCATATCTTTTGATGCTTGTTCCGCCGATCGTTCCATATCGATACCTACCTACAACCATTGTAACACAGTCATTTGAGCAAACCAATGCGGTCAGCTGATAATGAATTTCAATCTTTAATGAGGATTTCTGCAATTTTTTTTGTAAATTCGAGTGAGAATCCGATTGACTCAAGGTATACTATGGGTGGATACACAATCCAAATCAGTACAACAACAAGTACAGACTACGAAGGGGGAAATAATATGTACGTAATTCATGATTCTTGTATCGCTTGCGGAGCTTGCGAGCCTGAGTGCCCAACCAACACCATCCACGCAGGAGATGGACTCTATGTTGTAGGTCCGGACTGCATCGACTGTGGCGCATGCGCAAATGTATGCCCGGTCAACGCACCGAAGCCACAATAGTCGACGACCGATCATAAAAAGCGGAACGGCGAACCCGCTTTGATCAAAAAAGCGCTCTTCTCATCGAAGGGCGCTTTCTTTTTGTCAAAATCCGTTTCCGGCTCATTTCGGTTCGTACCGTTCCGTGTGGTATTGCACATATTTGCTGAGGAATTTGAGAATTGCGCGCTCCTCGTTGACCGTGACATCGCGAAGCATAAAGGATAGTTCCGAATCCTGCTGAGCGAGCAGATCGTCCGCCAGTCGCTTGCCCTGCGGCGTCAAACTGATGATCTGGCAACGACCGTCCTTGTGATCCGTGCGCTTCTGAACGATCTTGTCCTTGACGAGCCGCGACACTGTCGTGTTGACCAGATTGCGGCTCACCTCCAACTGCTTCACCAATGTGTTGATGCGCGCTTCCGATTTGCTCAAATGACGGAGCAAAAGCACCTCGAGCAGATTCAGCTCCAGCTTCAAATACGTCTTAAAGAAGCCGTCGCGATCCTGCGACAGCGTCTTGATCCGGAAGCGCTCGATCATATGCGCAATTTCATTGGTGTAATTTGCCATGGTTCTCTCCGAGCTAGAGGCGATCTTCTGCGATCGCCTGACGTATGTTCTTCATATATTGGAGCAAAAAACGCAGATTATGCGTCGTCAGCAGGCGCGCCGATAAGATTTCGTTCGCCTTGTACAGATGACGCAGATAGGCCTTCGTATAGTTCTTGCAAGTGTAGCAGTCGCATTCCGGGTCGAGCGGGCTAAAATCTCGCGTGTACTGTGCATTCTTGATCGAGACATTGCCCTGCGACGTCATCGCGAGTCCGTTGCGCGCCACCCGCGTCGGGAGCACGCAGTCGAACATATCGACCCCTCGCTTGACCCCTTCCAAAAGCGCGTCCGCACTTCCGACGCCCATCAGATAGCGCGGTTTCTGCTTGGGCAGCAGCGGCACCGTGTAGTCGAGCACCTCGTACATCAGTTCCTTCGGCTCTCCCACGGAGAGACCGCCGATCGCATAGCCGGGCAGATCGATCGCCGTGATCTCATTGGCGCTCTGCTCCCGCAAATCACGGTACACGCCTCCCTGCACGATGCCGAAGAGCGCCTGTCGCTCGGTATCCTTGTGGGCGTCCTTGCAACGAGCGAGCCAACGCGTCGTACGCTCCAGCGACTGTTTGACATAGTCGTGATC
The DNA here is from genome assembly GCA_030529605.1 of Bacillota bacterium. Taxonomy (GTDB): domain Bacteria; phylum Bacillota; class Clostridia; order Peptostreptococcales; family Acidaminobacteraceae; genus JAUMWO01. The sequence goes on from JAUMWO010000171.1 coordinate 1,967, forward strand.
GGCAGGATAAGGAGGGCATTCGTCGAATGCCATGATGATGTCGGCGCCGAGATCGTTCTCGATCTGCATCACGCGTTCCGGCGTCAGAAAATGCTTGGCACCGTCAATGTGCGAGCGAAACTCGACGCCTTCTTCGGTGATTTTGCGCAGAGCCCCGAGGCTGAACACTTGAAATCCTCCCGAATCCGTGAGAATCGGTTTGTTCCAGTTCATAAACCGATGCAGACCGCCGGCCTCGCGCACGAGGTCCGAACCCGGGCGCAAAAACAGATGATAGGTGTTCGAAAGGATGATCTCCGCCCCGAGCGCGTCGACCTCTTCGGGCGTCATCGCTTTCACGGTCGCCTGAGTGCCGACCGGCATAAAAATCGGTGTATGGATCACGCCATGCGGCGTGTGAAGCCGGCCCAAACGTGCGCCGCTCTTTTTTGATTCCTTGATCAGTTCAAATTCAAAACTCATGGTTCTCCTCTGCTCTCACCGCCGCACCTGTCA
>JAUMWO010000013.1:0-18248 GCA_030529605.1 Bacillota bacterium
AGAAATCTTGTGTTTAATACTCATGCAATACCTCAAAATGCAAATGCTCTGTCCCCTATTATCTACACAGAAATCGTATTTGTAAACGCAAAAATCGATTTCGGTCCGAAATTTATCCCCTTTGGAGAAATAAGCATTGCGTTTCAAACAAGAGCGTGCTATACTGACCGCGAAGAAATTGAAGGCTAGCTTGGAGCTAGTTTTTTTAGTTGTTTCGAACCATTTGACAGATACCGAATGCCATGCTATCATGGTTCGGTTGAACATCGAATACAGTAGGAGGAAATATGAGAGTCAATATTACATTGGCATGTCAGGAGTGTAAGAACCGCAACTACAACACTTCCAAGAACAAGAAAAACAATCCTGACCGAATTGAGATGAACAAGTACTGCAGATTCTGCAAGAAACACACAGCTCACAAAGAAACAAAATAGGAGGCGACATGTCTGCTACCAATGTCAATGAGAAAAAGGGCGGTTTCGTCAAGTATCTCAAAAATGTGAGAAGTGAAATCAAGAAGGTAGTCTGGCCGACCAAGAAAGAACTGTTCAACTACACGGCGGTTGTTCTCGTGATGGTGCTGCTTTCTGCAATCGCGATCGGACTGTTCGATCTGGTGTTCAACTCCTTGTTCCAGCTCCTTGCTTAGGGGGAAGTATGGACGAAGATAAGAAGCGCCTTTCTTTCGGGGATGAGCCGGAATCGGCGGAGCCCGAAACGGAGATGGGTGGTCTCGTGACCAACGAAGCGGACGCGGCGGAAGCCCTGGATCCGGCGGAGGAGGAAACCCTCAAACGTCCGGTGGGCAGCCAGATGTTCGGCGCGCAGACCGATCGATACAAAAACGACGGAGATCTCCATGCCGGTGCGAATTGGTATGTCGTGCATACCTATTCCGGACACGAGAACAAAGTCAAGGCGAATATCGAGAAGATCGTCGAAAACCGCGGTATGGGCGATGTCATCCTCAAGGTTGAGGTGCCGACGGAGACTTTGGTCGAAGTCAAAGATGGAAAGAAAAAAGAAAAGCAACGCAAGATCTTTCCCGGCTATGTCATCGTCAAGATGTATATGAACGACCAGTCCTGGTATGTCGTCCGCAACACGCGCGGAGTCACCGGATTTGTCGGGGCGGGGACCAAGCCGACGCCGCTTACACGGCCGGAGGTCGAGAACATGGGGCTCGAGAAGCGCACCGTGTTGACCGATTATCAGGTCGGAGACAATGTGATGGTCGTCAGCGGTCCGTTCGAAAAATTTGTCGGTGTCGTCGAAGAAATTCACACGGACAAGCAATCCGTCAAAGTGCTACTATCCATGTTTGGACGCGAGACTCCTGTCGAGCTTGAGTTTGAGCATGTGACGAGAATATAAGTAGAAAGTAGGAAGGGATTATGGCAAAGAAAGTAACCGGAATGGTAAAACTTCAGATTCCTGCCGGAAAAGCCACACCTGCTCCACCGGTTGGTCCTGCGCTCGGTCAGCAAGGAATCAACATCATGCAGTTCGTCAAAGAGTTCAATGCGAAGACTGCGGATCAGGACGGTATGGTAATCCCGGTGGTCATCACCGTTTACCAGGACAAGTCGTACACTTTCATTACGAAGACCCCGCCTGCAGCGAATCTTTTGATCAAGGCAGCAGGTATCAAGGGCGGTTCGGGAGAGCCAAACAAGAAAAAGGTCGCAACCGTAAAGAGAGCGAAAGTTCGTGAAATCGCAGAGCTCAAAATGCCGGATCTCAACGCCGCTTCCGTAGAAGCTGCAATGAGAATGGTCGAAGGTACTGCGAGAAGTATGGGTATCACGGTCGAAGACTAATCGACCGGGACTCATCGAGTGGGAGGATTTCCGTAAAACCACAGGAGGACAAATGAAAACAAAAGGAAAACGTTACGAAGCGCTTTCCAAACTCGTCGAGCGTCATCGCTTGTACGATGTGGAAGAAGCGATTCAACTCGTGAAGCAGACAGCGAAGGCGAAGTTCGACGAGACGGTCGAGCTCCACATCAAACTCGGTGTCGACGGACGTCACGCGGACCAACAAGTTCGTGGTGCGATCGTGCTTCCGCATGGAACCGGTAAGACAAAGCGCGTGCTTGTCGTCGCAAAAGGCGACAAAGCGACCGAAGCGGAAAAAGCCGGCGCGGACTTTGTCGGAGCAGAAGACATCATCCAAAAGATCCAGACGGAGAACTGGTTCGATTACGATATCATCGTAGCAACTCCGGATATGATGGGACAACTCGGACGACTCGGTCGTGTGCTCGGTCCGAAGGGCCTGATGCCGAACCCGAAATCCGGAACCGTCACATTCGATATCGGCAAAGCGGTCGAAGAGATCAAAGCCGGTAAGGTCGAATATCGACTGGACAAGACCAACATCGTGCACGTTTCGATCGGGAAAGCTTCGTTCGAGGAGAAAAAACTCCAAGAGAACTTTGTTGCACTGATCGATGCGCTCAACAAAGCGAAGCCGGCGGCGGCGAAGGGAACTTACCTCCGAAGCGTTACGCTGACGAGCACAATGGGACCTGGAATCCGGGTCAACGCTGCGAAGTTGGTATAATCGATCGATCGGGCATTGACAGCCCGCATCGCATCTGATACCATTGCATAGATAACTCAATAACCGTAGACAGTAGGTGCGCATGCTTAATTTCCTACCGAGGTGCTTGCAATATAGCCTCTTTCCGTCTGCGGGTAGAGGCTAAAATTTTGTAAAGGAGGTTCCATGTCCAGTAATTTTGAAGCGAAAAAAGTTGCTGTTGCTGCGATTCGAGAAAAATTTGAAGCAGCGAAATCGGCAATTCTCGTGGATTACCGTGGACTGAGCGTCGAGGAAGTGACCGAACTTCGTTCGAAATTCCGTAAGGCCGGCGTCGAGTATAAGGTATACAAAAACAATCTCGTTCGTTTGGCGATCAAGGATACATCGTTCGAAGCGCTTGACGGCGATCTGACCGGTCCGAATGCGATCGCGTTCGGCATCGAAGACGCGGTAGCGCCTGCGAAGATCATCAAAGAATTCGCAAAAGGACACAAGAAACTTGAACTCAAAAGCGGTGTAGTCGAGGGTGCTTACTACAATCTCGACCAAGTGATGGCTCTGGCGGATCTGCCATCCAAGGAAGTTCTCATCGGACGTTTCCTCGGATCGATCAAGTCGCCGGTATCCAGCTTTGTATATCTGCTTTCTGCTGTTATCAAAGAAAAAGAAGGAGCTTCAGCTTAAGCTGAGCTGATGGAGGTATGAAATGACGAAAGAGCAAATCATTGAAGCGATCAAAGGGATGTCCATCCTCGAAATCAAAGAACTCGTTGAAGCTTGTGAAGCTGAGTTCGGTGTAAGCGCATCGGCACCGGTTGTTGCAGTTGCAGGTGGAGCCGCTGCAGGTGCTGCAGAAGCGGCGGAAGAGCAATCGGAATTCGATGTTATTCTTGCGAATGCCGGCGCTAAGAAAATCGGCGTCATCAAAGTGGTTCGTGAGCTTACCGGCCTCGGACTCAAAGAAGCGAAGGATCTCGTAGACGGTGCTCCGCAAACGGTGAAGACTGCGGTTCCGAAAGAGGAAGCCGAGAAGATGAAAGCGGCTCTCGAAGAAGCCGGTGCAGCGGTCGAACTGAAATAATCGCTCAAACAAAACAAAATCCCGCGAGGTACAAAGCCGCGCGGGATTTTTTTGAATGAAAATGTGCCTTGGCGCTCCGCGAGCGAGAGGGAAATACCGAGATGACCGCTCGGATCAGTCGTACTTCAATAGGTTTTCTTCGTCCTCAAAACCGACGATGGCATACTTTCCTTCGATGGCGTAGTTTTTGCGTGGGAAGTACTTGTCCCCGCTGATGTTGGAGCCTTGGTAACTCGGGCTGTAGAGCAACTGCTGCGCACGGCGTCCGTCCGGGAGGTAAGTCATGACCGCAATATTCGGCATTTCTTTTGCATCATTGTACGTGACCACGAAACTCTCTCCCTTGTGGAAGACTTGCTGGTATAAAATTTCAATGATGAACGGCTGCTTGGTCTTTTCGTCTTCCCCGATGGTGCAAATTTCAAAGATTTGATCGTCCTGGGCAGACGTGATGCGAGAGGAATACGTCGCATCGGACTCTTCCGAATAGATGTAGAAAACATCGGCGTAGAATTCCTCGTCGAAGTAACCGGAGTCTTTCGGCGATTCATTCAACTGAAATTCCTCGATGAATGACGGGTCTTTGGACTGGAACTTGCGAACCAATTTGAGATCGTCTTCGTCTGCTCGGACGACGATGTCGCCCCGTTTCGTTCCATAAACGATCGAGTTGGTCGGACCGCTTGAGGCCTCCTGACTCTCGAGAAGTTTCACATTATCGCTTCGTTTTCCGAGAGGAGAGGAATGTTCATGTTGGGAATTGCTGACGCTCAGTTCAAACATCGGCGTTCGGTCTTCGTGAACCGGGTAAAACAGGACCACCGCTTCGCCGCGGTTAAGCAGACGCAGATAAACCGGATACTGGTATTGAGGGTTGCCCTTGTCATCGGTTGGCGGTTCTTCGGATCCATCATTTGCTTGCAGGATGTTGACCCTCGTGTCGTCCTCGGCGGCGATGAGAAGATCAACGACATAGTTGTCATAGGAGTCCAGGTAGAGATTGGACAAGGTGATTGAGGCGTTAAAATGCTCCCCGTCCGGGATGTCTTTCAGACTGTCGTATCGTACCAGCAACGCGACCGTGTCTTTTTTTGCATGCTCGTCGAGCAATTTCAGTGTAAAATCGTTCGCTTCGGTGACGCCGGACTTCGGCTTGCCGGGCAATTTTTGATCGCCTGCTTCCGATGTTCCGCCCTGAGCCGCATCGACCAAATCTTTGAGTTTTCCGTTGCAACCGGTCAGTACGAGGATCAGTACCAAACCGAGCGCGATCCATCTGTGTCGTTTCATAGTTCCTCCGAACAATTTATTCCTAAAAGACATTATACCGCATGACAAAGGCTTTTTCGAATTGTTCATGTTTTTCATGACGAAATGGTTGACTCCCTTTTTTCTATGTGCTATCATTTCAAGATGCAATAGTAGATAAATAAGGGTGGGGTATTTTGCCCTTTTGCACCCTGCGTTGAAAACGAAAAAATAGGAGAGAGTAGATGCCGCAAGCTTTGCAGTTTGGAAAGACGGAACGAGTGTCATTTTCGCGGATTCGAGAAGTGTTGGAAATGCCATACCTTCTGGAGATTCAGAAAAAATCGTACGACTGGTTCGTAAAGGAAGGAATCCGTGAGGCGTTCGAGGACATTTCTCCGATCGAGGATTACTCCGGTAACCTTAGCTTAGAGTTTACAGGATACGAGCTCGACGGGCAACCCAAATACGAAGTCGAAGAGTGCAAGGATCGTGACGCGAATTACTCGACTCCGATGCGCGTTACGGTGCGCGTCATCGACAAAAAGACCGGAGAGATGCATGAACAGAAGGTCTTTATGGGCGATTTCCCGCTCATGACCGACAAGGGCACCTTCATCATCAATGGAGCGGAGCGTGCTGTCGTCAGCCAGCTGGTCCGTTCTCCGGGACCTTATTACGATGTAAAGATCGACAAGCTGGGCAACAAGCTCTTCTCCGGCACTGTGATTCCAAACCGGGGAGCTTGGCTCGAGTATGAGACGGATTCCAATGACGTCATCGGCGTCCGCATCGACCGTACTCGTAAATTGCCGGCGACTACTTTTATTCGAGCGATCGGCCTTCCGACCAACAACGAGATTGTCTCCTTGTTCGGTGAAGACGAGCGCCTCCTCAAGACCCTAGAAAAAGATACCACGGATTCGGTCGACTCGGCGTTGATCGAAATCTACAAAAAACTTCGACCGGGGGAGCCGCCTTCGGTCGAATCGGCGCGCAATCTGGTCTGGAACCTCTTCTTTGACGAAAAGCGATACGACCTCGCGCGCGTCGGACGATACAAGTTCAACAAGAAACTCGGTCTCGTCAACCGCATCGAAGAGCGCGTCGCAGCGGAGAAAGTCATCGATCCCAACACCGGCGAGATCCTCGCAGAAGACGGAGATTTGATTGACGGTGATCTCGCGCATCGCATTGAGGATGCGGGGGTTCGCTCCGTCGAAGTGTACGGAGAGCATGACAAAGTGGTGCGCGTCATCGGCAACCATTTCGTCGACATCCACAAACATGTCAAGAAGGTTCCGCCGCGCATCAACGAGAAGGTGTATTATCCGCTTCTCAAGGAGATCATGGATCATTCCAAGAACAAAGAGGAGCTCTACCAAAACCTCGAACTGCGCGCTTACGAATTGATGCCGAAGCACATCACGCAGTCGGACATCATCGCGACCTTCAGCTACATCCTCAACCTCAACTGGGGCGTCGGAAATACCGATGACATCGATCATCTCGGGAATCGTCGGATCCGCGCGGTCGGTGAACTGCTCCAGAACCAATTCCGCATCGGTCTCTCCCGGATGGAGCGCGTCGTTCGCGAGCGTATGACCGTCCAGGACAGCGAGTCGGCTCTCACCCCGCAACTTTTGATCAACATCAAGCCGGTGGTCTCAGCGATCAAAGAATTCTTCGGAAGCTCCCAGCTTTCACAGTTCCTCGATCAGACCAATCCGCTCGCCGAACTCGTGCACAAGCGCAAGCTCTCCGCCCTCGGGCCGGGTGGCCTCTCGCGTGACCGTGCCGGTCTGGAAGTGCGGGACGTTCACCATTCTCATTACGGCAGAATGTGTCCGATCGAGTCGCCGGAGGGACCGAACATCGGTCTGATCGGCTCGCTCTCGACCTATGCGCGCATCAACGAATACGGCTTCATCGAGTCGCCGTTCCGCATCGTCGACCGCAAAAAGGGTGTCGTCACGGACGAGATCATTTATATCACCGCGGACACCGAGGAAAAATATGTCGTGGCTCCGGCCAATGAACCGCTCGACAAGAAGAACCGCTTCGTCAACGAGCGCATCGTCGGTCGCAAAAAATCCGACATCCGCGAGTTCTCTTCCTCGGAAGTCGAACTGATGGAAGTCTCGGCTCAGCAGATGGTTTCGGTTGCGACGGCGTTGATTCCGTTCCTGGAGAACGACGACGCGGCGCGTGCGCTGATGGGATCCAACATGCAAAAGCAGGCGGTGCCTCTCGTGCGAGCGGAAGCACCGATCATCGGTACGGGGATCGAGCACATCGCGGCGCGCGATTCCGGCTCGGTCGTCAAAGCGGAGATCAGCGGAATCGTCGAATATGTATCCGCAAATGAAATCGTCGTTTACAACAAAAGCAGCAAACAACGACATACCCATACACTTCTCAAGTTTAAGCGTTCCAACCAAGGCACCTGCATCAACCAGCGTCCGATCGTCGTGAAAGGACAGCAGGTCACGCAGGGAGAGATCATCGCCGACGGTCCGTCGACCGACAACGGAGAGATCGCGATCGGAACCAATATCCTGATCGGCTATATGACTTGGCAGGGCTACAGTTATGAGGACGCGATCATGATCAGCGAAGAGCTCGTCATGCAGGACAAGCTCAGCTCGATTCACATCGAGGAATACGAGTCGGAGTCCCGCGATACCAAACTCGGACCGGAGGAGATCACGCGTGACATCCCGAATGTCAGTGAAGATGCCCTCAAAAATTTGGACGCCGAAGGAATCATTCGCATCGGAGCGGAAGTCACCTCGGGTGACATCCTCGTCGGCAAGGTGACGCCGAAGGGCGAAACCGAACTGACGGCGGAAGAACGACTGCTGCGCGCGATCTTCGGTGAGAAGGCTCGCGAGGTGCGGGACAGTTCGCTCAAAGTTCCTCATGGGGAGTCCGGCATCATCGTCGACGTCAAGCGCTTCGAGCGCGAGAACGGCGACGAACTCAGCCCGGGCGTCAACAAGCTGATCCGCGTTTACATCGCCAAAAAGAAAAAGATCAATGTCGGCGACAAGATGTCGGGACGACATGGTAACAAAGGGGTCATCTCCAAGATTTCGCCGATCGAGGACATGCCGTTCCTCGACGACGGCACGCCGCTTCAGATCACGCTGAACCCGCTGGCCGTACCATCCCGTATGAACATCGGGCAGGTACTCGAGGTTCATCTCGGCCTCGCTGCCAACAAAAACGGCTGGAAGGTCGCGACACCGGTCTTCGACGGAGCGCATGAGACACAAATCACCGAAATCCTCAAAGAAACCGGTCTGCCGGAAGACGGTAAACTCGTCGTCCGTGACGGCCGTACCGGAGAGGCGTTCGACAACAAGGTGACGGTCGGCTACATGTATATGTTGAAGCTGCATCACCTCGTCGACGACAAGATCCACGCGCGCAGCACCGGACCGTACTCCCTGGTTACGCAGCAACCGCTCGGCGGTAAGGCGCAGTTCGGAGGACAGCGTTTCGGAGAGATGGAGGTTTGGGCGCTCGAGGCATACGGAGCGGCATATACCCTCCAAGAGATCCTGACCGTCAAGTCCGACGACGTCGTCGGTCGCGTCAAAGCATACGAAGCGATCGTCAAAGGGGAGAACATCCCTGAGCCGGGCATTCCGGAGTCCTTCAAGGTTTTGATCAAGGAACTCCAGGCGCTGGCGCTCGACGTCAAAGTATTGCGCGAAGATTCCGGTGAAATCGAAATTTACGGCAGCGAACATGACGACGACCTCGATTACAATACCGCTCTGAGACATAACACGATTGTCAACGACGCGAACGAATCGCAGTTCCAATCCGAGCGGGAACTCAATAAGAAACTGTTCCTGGAGGAGGACGAAGACGAATCCGAACACCTTTCGATCGCTGATGAATCAGCCGACGAATAAACGCGAGTGAGGAAGTGATACTATGACTGAATTCAATAATTTCGACTCCATTAAAATCGGCTTGGCCTCCCCGGAAAAGATTCTTTCCTGGTCGAAAGGTGAAGTGCGCAAGGCGGAAACGATCAACTATCGTACGCTGAAGCCGGAGAAAGACGGGCTGTTCTGCGAAAAGATCTTCGGACCGACCAAAGACTGGGAATGCCACTGCGGAAAGTATAAAAAAGTAAAATTTAAGGGCGTGATCTGCGACCGTTGTGGCGTCGAGATCACGCGCTCCAAGGTTCGTCGTGAGCGGATGGGACACATCCGCCTCGCGGCTCCGGTTTCGCATATTTGGTACTTCAAGGGAATCCCTTCGAAGATGGGGATTTTGCTCGACATTTCTCCGCGTTCCCTCGAGAAGATCCTGTATTTCGCAGCCTACGTCGTCACCAACAAAGGAAATACGGCGCTTGAGTACAAGCAAGTACTTTCCGAAGCGGAATATGCGGCATACCGAGAGACATATGGCGACGGATTTGAGGCGGTGATGGGCGCAGAGGGCGTCAAGATCCTTCTCGAAAGCATCGATCTCGAGCAATTGATCAAAGAACTTAAAGGGCAGCTGCAAAACTCGACCGGCCAAAAGCGCGTGCGCTTGATCCGTCGGTTGGAAGTGGCGGAAGCGTTCAAAAAATCCGGCAACCGTCCGGAGTGGATGATACTCGATGTGCTGCCGGTGATCCCGCCGGATCTTCGGCCTTTGGTGCAACTCGATGGCGGACGCTTCGCCACCGCGGACCTCAACGATCTGTACCGACGCGTCATCAACCGAAACAACCGTCTGCTTCGACTCATTTCGCTCGAAGCGCCGGAGATCATCATCCGCAACGAGAAGCGGATGCTTCAGGAGGCGGTCGACGCATTGATCGACAACGGCCGACGCGGTCGCCCGGTCACCGGACCGGGAAATCGCCCGCTCAAGTCGCTGTCCGACCTTCTCAAAGGGAAACAGGGTCGCTTCCGTCAGAACCTGCTCGGTAAGCGGGTGGACTACTCGGGACGTTCGGTTATCGTCGTCGGACCGGAGCTCAAGTTTTATCAGTGCGGTCTGCCGAAGAAGATGGCTCTGGAACTGTTCAAACCATTTGTCATGAAACGTCTCGTCAACGACGGGGCGGTGCACAATATCAAATCCGCCAAGCGTAAGGTGGAGCGTGAAAGTCCGGAAGTGTGGAGCATCGTCGAAGACATCATCCAAGAGCATCCGGTGCTCCTCAACCGTGCGCCTACATTGCACCGTCTCGGAATCCAAGCGTTTGAGCCGGTGCTTGTCGAAGGGAAGGCGATCCGCCTGCATCCGCTCGTCTGCTCGGCATTTAACGCCGACTTTGACGGGGACCAGATGCCGGTTCACATTCCACTCTCGGTTGAAGCGCAGGCGGAAGCGCGTTTTCTGATGCTTTCCGTCAACAACATCCTCGCACCGAAGGATGGAAAACCGATCACGACTCCGGGGCAGGACATCGTCCTCGGTCTCTATTATTTGACCTACCAGGACCCGGATCAGATGGAAGTCAAACACTACTATAAAGACATCTTCGAGATGGAGATGGCGTATCAGCAGGGATTGATCAAGCTGCATACGATGGTCGGCGTGCGCCGTGTCGATCCCGCAACGGGGCGCTCCAAAGTCGTCAAAAACACCGTCGGTCGCTTCCTGTTCAACCAATACATTCCACAGGATCTCGGCTATGTCGATCGCAGCGTCGATCCGTTCTCGCTTGAAGTCGACTTCCTGACCAAAAAGAAAGACCTGCAGGGCATCATCGCTCGTTGTTTCCACGAATACGGCAATACGAAGACCGCGATCCTGCTCGACAACCTGAAAGATCTCGGATTCAAATATTCGACGCAGAGCGCGGTTTCGATCGCGGTATCCGACATGGTGATCCCGCCGGAGAAAGCCGAATACATCGCCGACGCGAAGAAAGTGATCGACGAGTATTCCAAGTCCTTCCGTCGCGGTTTGATCACGGAGGAAGAACGATATAAGAAAGTCGTCGAGACTTGGAACCAGACGACGGAAAAAGTCACAGATGCTCTGATCGCAGGGCTTACCGATAAGAACAACATCAAGATCATGGCGGATTCCGGGGCGCGGGGATCGCGTAACCAAATCCGTCAGCTCGCCGGAATGCGAGGACTGATGGCGAACGCCACCGGTCGCATCGTCGAGATTCCGATCTTCTCAAGCTTCCGGGACGGCCTGACTGTTCTCGAATACTTCATCTCCGCGACGGGAGCTCGTAAAGGTCTGACCGATACCGCACTCAAGACTGCCGACTCCGGCTACCTGACCCGCCGACTTGTCGACGTCAGCCAGGAAGTGATCGTGCGTGAAGAGGATTGCGGAACCAAGGTCGGTATCGAAGCGGTCGAGTTCCGCGAGGGCAATGAGTTGATCGAGCCGTTCCTCGAGCGGATTACGGGACGCTTCCCGGTCGCGGATGTCCACCATCCGGAAACCGGGGCGCTCCTCTGCGATGCGGATACTCTGATCACCGGAAAGATCGCGAAAACGATCTGTGATGCAGGAATTACAAGCCTGCAAGTTCGGTCGGTACTCACTTGCGACACGCAGCATGGCGTCTGCTCCAAATGCTATGGAGTCAACCTCGCGACCGGGGTTCAAGTCCATGTCGGAGAAACCGTCGGTATCATCGCGGCGCAATCGATCGGTGAGCCGGGTACCCAGCTGACCATGCGTACTTTCCAAGAGGGCGGTATCGCCGGACGCGACATCACGCAAGGTTTGCCGCGTGTCGAAGAACTCTTTGAGGCACGCAAACCGAAGGGCCTCGGTCTCATCTCCGAGATCGACGGCGTCGTTTCCTTCAAAGAAAACAAGAAACGCCGCGAGATCGTCATCACCAATGAGGAGACCGGCGAGCAGCATACGTCACTCGTCGTCTTCGGTGCAAGACTTAAAGTACGCGAGGGAGATCGCGTGGTGAAAGGACAACCGCTCACCGAGGGTTCACTTAATCCGCATGACCTCTTCCGCGTCGTCGGCACCAAGGGTGTCATTGAGTACATCACAAAGGAAATCCAGAAAGTGTACCGTCTTACGGGTGTCGACATCAACGACAAACACATCGAGATCATCATCAAGCAGATGCTCTCCAAAATCAAGATCGAAGACTCCGGAGATACCCTTCTCCTGCCGGGCAGCGTGATCAGCATCAAGGAGTTTGACCGCGTCAATGCGGAGACGGTCGCGGAAGGCGGACAACCGGCGAGCGGAACACACTCGCTCCTCGGAATCACGAAGGCGTCGCTTGCGACCGAATCCTTCCTTTCTGCAGCGTCTTTCCAAGAGACGACGCGCGTTCTGACGGAAGCGGCGATCAACGGGAAAGAGGACAAACTCCTCGGTCTGAAGGAGAACGTCATCATCGGTAAGCTGATCCCTGCCGGAACCGGCATGAAATACTATCGCGATATGCATGTACTCAACGAGGAAGCGGTCGAGGACGAGATTGAACTTGCCCTCGAAAGTTGACATCAACCGCGCCGAGTGTTACAATGCTCTATGTGCAAATTTTTCGCTAAATGATTCGTCATTTTAGATAATCTGAGAGAAAGGAGGAAAGACGATTGCCAACCATTAACCAACTGGTACGAAAAGGACGACTCGAAATTGAAGACAAATCGAATTCGCCAGCTCTCCAAAGAAGCTTGAACACCCTTCGCAAGAAGCAAGTCAAGCTGAGCTCACCTCAAAAGCGTGGTGTTTGTACGAGCGTTAAAACGGTCACTCCGAAGAAGCCAAACTCCGCGCTTCGTAAGGTTGCCCGGGTACGCCTTACAAACGGATTCGAGGTTACGGCGTACATCCCGGGTGTCGGCCACAACCTGCAAGAGCACTCCGTGGTCCTGATTCGCGGCGGAAGAGTAAAAGACCTTCCGGGTTGCCGTTACCACATCGTGCGCGGCGTACTGGATACTTCCGGCGTCAACAACAGAATGCAGGGAAGATCGAAGTACGGAGCGAAGAAGCCTAAGAAGAAATAATATCCTCGCTCGCGAGATAATATACTCTTAGCACAGCGGCCAAAGGGCCGAGTACCTGTCATTCGATGAATGACTCAAAAATCTTACAGAAGGAGGGAAGCGAAGTGCCAAGAAAAGGTAGTGTACCAAAGAGAGAAGTATTGCCTGATCCGGTATACGGAAGCAAGACGGTCACCAAACTGATCAACTCGATCATGTACGATGGAAAACGGGGAGTTGCTCAGGGTATCGTCTACGGCGCATTTGAACAAGTTGCAGAGAAAACGGGTAAAAATGCGGGCGAAGTCTTCGAAGCGGCGATCAACAATATCATGCCGGTCCTCGAAGTCAAAGCGCGACGTGTCGGCGGTTCGAACTATCAAGTTCCGATCGAAGTGCGTCCGGAGCGACGTCAGACTTTGGGTCTGCGCTGGCTGATCACGTTCGCGCGCAAACGCAGCGAGAGAACGATGGAAGAGAAGCTGGCAAAAGAAATCATGGATGCTGCAAACAACACCGGTGCTGCAGTCAAAAAGAAAGAAGATACTCACAAAATGGCTGAAGCAAACAAGGCGTTTGCACACTACAGATTCTAATATTGTAGGTCACGCAAAATACCATAAGGAGGAACAATGTCTAGAAGTTATTCACTTGAAAACACTAGAAATATCGGTATCATGGCGCATATCGACGCCGGAAAAACAACGACTACCGAGCGTATCCTCTATTATACAGGTAAAACTTACAAGGTCGGAGAGACCCACGACGGTGGGGCTACGATGGACTGGATGGAGCAGGAGCAGGAGAGGGGGATTACGATCACCTCTGCTGCAACCACCACGGTTTGGAAAGGAAAGCGGATTAACATCATAGATACGCCCGGGCATGTTGACTTCACAGTCGAAGTGGAGCGCTCCCTGCGTGTTCTCGACGGATCCGTCGCCGTCTTCTGTGCGAAAGGAGGCGTAGAGCCTCAGTCGGAAGCGGTATGGAGACAAGCGGACAAATACGGAGTACCTCGCATGGCGTTCGTCAACAAGATGGACATTACCGGTGCGGACTTCTTCCGTGTTGTTCGGATGATGAAAGATCGCCTCAAAGCCAATGCAGTTCCGGTTCAACTCCCGATCGGTGCAGAAGATAAGTTCGAAGGACTGATCGACCTGCTCGAAATGAAAGCTGTATATTATAGAGATGATATGGGGGATAAGATCGACGTACTTGACATTCCGAGCGAGTACAAAGAGATGGCGGAAGAATACCGCCACAATCTTCTCGAGTCGATCGCAGAATCCGATGAAGAGCTGATGGAGCGGTATCTCGAAGGAGAAACGCTCGAGATCGAAGAGCTCAAATCCGCACTTCGTAAGGCGACCATCAGCAACTCGATCGTCCCTGTGCTCTGCGGATCGTCGTACAAGAACCGCGGCGTACAAAAGATGCTCGATGCGGTTGTCGACTACATGCCTTCTCCGGTCGATGTTCCGGCGATCACAGGTCATGACGAAGACGGAAACGAGCTCAGCCGTCCTTCTTCGGACGAAGCTCCGTTTGCTTCGCTGGCGTTCAAAATCATGACCGACCCATATGTCGGTAAACTTACATTCTTCCGTGTCTATTCGGGCGTACTCGAGTCGGGATCTTATGTACAGAACTCGACGAAGGATAAGAAGGAGCGCATCGGCCGTATCCTTCAGATGCACGCGAACAAGCGGGAAGAAATCGAACGTGTATACTCGGGCGACATCGCTGCTGCGGTCGGACTCAAGTATACCACCACGGGAGACACTCTCTGCGACCCGAACCATATCATTGTTCTCGAGTCGATGGAGTTCCCGGAGCCGGTCATCCGTGTTGCGATCGAGCCTAAGACACGTGCCGGACAAGAAAAGATGGGTATCGCACTTTCGAAGCTTGCCGAGGAGGATCCAACCTTCCGTACTTACACCGATGAAGAGACCGGTCAGGTCATCATCGCCGGTATGGGAGAGCTCCACCTCGAGATCATCGTCGACCGACTCCTGCGTGAGTTCAAAGTCGAAGCGAACATCGGTGCTCCGCAAGTGGCATACAAAGAGACCATCACCAAAGAAGTCAACATCGACTACAAATACTCCAAGCAATCGGGCGGTAAGGGTCAATACGGTCACGTTAAGATCATCTTCACACCGAATGAGTCCGGAAAGGGTTACGAGTTCCAGTCTACCGTCACCGGCGGAACCGTTCCGAAGGAGTACTTCAAAGCGGTTGACGACGGTATCCAAGGTGCCCTCAAAGCGGGTATCCTAGGCGGATACGAAGTCGTCGACGTCAAAGCAAATCTCTACGACGGATCGTACCACGAGGTCGACTCGTCCGAGATGGCGTTTAAGCTCGCAGCTTCGATGGCGTTTAAAGAGGCGATGAGAAAGGGAGATTCGATCCTTCTCGAGCCGGTCATGCGTGTCGAAGTCACAGTTCCGGAGGAGTACTTCGGAGATGTTATGGGTGACATCAACGCGAGACGCGGACGACTCGACGGCATCGAGATCGTCCAAGGCGCGCAAGTCATCCGTGCGTACGTGCCGCTCTCCGAAATGTTCGGTTACGCGACGTCGCTGCGCTCTGCTTCACAGGGCCGAGGAACCTATGCAATGCTCTTTAGCCACTATGAACAAGTACCAAAAAATATTTCCGAAGCGATTCAAGGAAAAAAATAATTAGGAGGAACCATGGCAAAGCAAAAGTTTGAAAGAAAAAAACCGCATGTCAACATCGGTACCATCGGTCACGTTGACCACGGTAAAACAACGCTGACAGCTGCTATCACAAAAGTACTTCACGACAAGTACGGTTTCGGTGAGAAGGTTGACTTTGATAAGATCGACAAGACACCGGAAGAGAGAGAGAGAGGAATCACGATCTCGACTGCGCACGTTGAGTACGAAACTCCAAACAGACACTATGCGCACGTTGACTGCCCAGGCCACGCCGACTACGTTAAGAACATGATCACCGGTGCTGCGCAAATGGACGGATCGATCCTCGTTGTTTCGGCAGCAGATGGTCCGATGCCGCAAACTCGTGAGCACATCCTTCTGTCCCGTCAAGTAGGTGTTCCTTACATCGTTGTATTCCTCAACAAATGTGACACCGTGGATGACGAAGAACTTCTCGAGCTGGTTGAAATGGACGTTCGCGACATGCTCAACCAATACGAGTTCCCTGGCGACGATACTCCAATCGTTCGCGGTTCGGCACTCCGCGCTCTCGAAGGAGATCCGGCTTGGGCTGAGAAGATCGTTGAGCTCTTCACCATCATCGACGAGTACATCCCACAACCTGAGCGTGCTACAGACAAGCCGTTCCTGATGCCTGTCGAGGACGTCTTCTCGATCACAGGACGTGGTACGGTTGCTACCGGCCGTGTTGAGCGTGGTGTCATCAAAGTTTCAGACGAGGTTGAAATCGTCGGTCTTACGACTGAGACTCGTAAGGTTGTTGTTACCGGTGTTGAGATGTTCCACAAACTCCTCGACGAAGGTCAAGCGGGCGATAACGTCGGACTCCTTCTCCGTGGTGTTCAAAGAACCGAAATCGAGCGTGGACAAGTTCTCGCGAAGCCGGGTTCGATCAAACCTCACACAAAATTCGAAGCACAAGTTTACGTTCTTACGAAAGAAGAGGGCGGACGTCACACTCCATTCTTCAAAGGATACCGTCCACAATTCTTCTTCCGTACAACAGACGTTACCGGATCGATCGAATTTGCTCCGGGCGTTGAAATGTGTATGCCTGGCGACAACGTTGAGATGACAATCGAGCTCATTTCTCCGATCGCTGTCGAAGAAGGTCTCCGTTTCTCCATCCGTGAGGGCGGACGTACTGTCGGCGCAGGTGCTGTTGTCAAGATTCTCCAATAGTCACTGTATGACCAAACTGACCGGGAAACCGGTCAGTTTTTGTTTGGAGCGATGAGGGAGGTTACGGTGGAACTTCAGATCGAAGAACTGAAAGAATGGATTGCCGATAAGGAATTTCGAAAGGTCAAAGAAGCATTGGCCGAATATTTGCCGGTAGAAATCGCGGAGCTGCTCAACGAGCTCAATTCAACGGAACTGGTGGTCGTCTACCGCCTGCTCGGAAAGGATCTTTCCGCAGATACATTCGCGTACCTGGATCCCGATCAACAGGAGCACATCATCAACGCGCTCAAGGACAAAGAAGTCGTCGCTCTGATCGAGGATCTGTACTTTGACGACATGATCGACCTCATCGAGGAGCTTCCGTCGAATCTGGTCAAAAAAATCCTCAAGAACACGGATCCGGCCGAGCGACGCCTGATCAACCAATTCCTCAATTATCCTGAGGATACGGCAGGCTCGATCATGACGATCGAGTATGTCGATCTCAAAAAGCATATGACGGTGACGGAAGCACTCGCGCGTATCAAGCGGATCGGGATCGACTCGGAGACCGTGTACACTTGCTATGTGACGCGTGCGGATCGTGTGCTCGAGGGATTGGTATCGCTCCGTAAGCTGGTGACATCGGAGCCGGAGGCGATCATCGGCGACCTGATGAAGACCGACATCATTTCGGTCAAGGTCGGCGAAGACCAGGAGAGCGTCGCGTCGCTGTTTAAAAAATACGACCTCGGCACCATGCCGGTGGTCGATCGCGAAAATCGATTGGTCGGGATCATCACGGTCGACGACATCATCGACGTCATCGAAAAGGAGAACACCGAGGACTTTCAAAAGATGGCGGGTATCCAACCGACGGAGGAATCCTATCTTGACGGCTCGATCCTCGGGATGGCGAAGCAACGGATCCTGTGGCTCCTAGTTTTGATGCTCTCCGCGACCTTCACCGGTCGGATCATCCAAGGCTTCGAAGAAACCCTCGCGACGGTCGTCATCCTCGCCGCCTTTATCCCGATGCTGATGGACACGGGCGGGAATGCAGGATCCCAGTCCTCGACCATGGTGATTCGCGGAATCGCACTCGGCGAGATTTCACCGCGGGATACGGTTCGCGTCATCTTCAAGGAGATCGCGATCGGAGCGATCGTCGGTGCCGCGCTCTCGGGGATCAATTATCTCCGCATTGTCTACATCGAGAAGGTCGACCCGCGCGTGGCGCTGGTGGTGACGCTCACGCTGTTTGTCACCGTCGTCCTGGCAAAGACGGTGGGCTCGGTGCTCCCGATCGTCGCCAAACTATGCAAAGCGGACCCGGCCGTGATGGCGAGTCCGCTGATTACGACGATCGTCGATGCCGTCGCCTTGGTGGTTTATTTTCAGTTGGCGCATGTGTTCCTGGGCATCGCCTAGAACCCGGATACGCAGATCCGATGGCGCGTTGTGCGGTCGCCTGCCCGCTTCTATGGCGACCGCGTCTATGCGTCCTGCGTTTATGTGTCC
>JAUMWO010000013.1:18258-21399 GCA_030529605.1 Bacillota bacterium
GGGCCTTGCGCGAGCAGGAGCAGGAGCTCCCGCGTCACCTTGCAGGCGAGCGCCGTGCTGATTCCGGTGTGATCGTAATGCGGGCTCAACTCGACGATGTCCGCGCCGACGATGTTGAGTCCGCGCAATGTGTGTAGGATGCAGCAGAAGTCGGGAAATCCGATTCCGCCGGCTTCCGGCGTCCCCGTACCCGGGAAATGGCAAGGATCGAAGACGTCGAGGTCGATGGTCAGGTAGACGCGAGCGCCTTTCGGAATCGCCGCGACCGCCTGCGTCAGGGACGAATAGCTGAATTTCTCGAGATGCGTGTGTTGCTTCGCCCATTCGAATTCCGCCCGTTCGCCGGAGCGAATGCAGAACTGATGGATTTTTCCGTCACCGACGAGATCCCAGCAGCGGCGCAGTACGGTCGCATGGGAGAGCGGCGCGCCGAGGTACTGTTCGCGCAGATCCGTGTGCGCATCAAAGTGTAGGATATAGAGTTCCCCTTGTGCCGCGAGGGCCTCCACCGCACCGAGTGTGACGAGGTGGTCGCCGCCGATCATAAAGGGGATTTTTCCTTTTGCGGCGATCGTAGCGGCATGTTCGCGAATCAATACGAGCGCCGGCTCCGGTGCGCCGAAGGGAAGCTCCAGATCGCCCGAGTCAAAGAGGTCGTAATCCGCCAAATCCGCATCGAGATACGGACTGTAAGTCTCGATGCCGAAGGATTCGCTTCGGATTGCGCTCGGCGCAAAGCGGGCGCCCGGGCGATAGGATGTGGTCGAGTCGAACGGTGCGCCGAAGATGACGATGCGCGAATCCTCGAGCGAGCTCTCGCAGCCGATGAAGGACTGGCTCGGTGCACGTAGAATTTCTTTTTTCATAGATCCCCTATCGATCCGCATCGTATGCGAGCATTTTCTTGACAAAGGTCGGAAGCGCGAAGCAGCCCTTGTGCAGATCGGAATTGTAGTATTTGGTGTCGATGCCGAATGCTTCCCAAACCTCCGGTTTGTGATCGACGATCGGATCGAGTTGTTTGCTGGCAAAGCCGAAGAGCCAGTGTCCGGAAGGGTAGGTGGGCATATGGAATTGGTAGACGCGACTGATCGGGAAGTGTTTCTTGATTTTTTGGTGCGCGCGTTTCATCTCATGCGCGTAGTTCGGGTAATACGGACTCTCGTGTTGGTTGACCAGGATGCCGCGCTCGCTGAGCGCATCGAAACAGTCGCGGTAGAACGCGTCGGAAAAAAGCCCTTCACCCGGACCGATCGGATCGGTGCTGTCCACGAGAATCAGATCGTACAGCTTCGGTGATGCACAGCCGCACTCGCTCGAACAGTCATTCTTATGGGAAGCGCCGTGCTCGCGTGATGCACGAGCCGATTGCGCCAATTCGTTGACGAATGCGAGCCCATCTCGGAAATACAGTTTGACCCGCGGATCGGTCAGTTTCGAGGACGTGAGGGGCAGATGCTCTTGGCAAGCCCGCACCACGCGCTCGTCGATCTCGACCATGTCGATGGCTTCGATGTGTTTATACCGCGTCAGCTCTCGTACCGTCCCGCCGTCGCCGCCGCCGATCACGAGGACGCGCTTGATCTCCGGATTGGTCGCCAGCGCGACATGCGTGATCATATCGTGGTACACGAACTCATCCTTCTCGTTGACCATCATCAGGCCGTCGAGAGTAAAGAAAATGCCGAATTCTTCGGATTCAAAAAAATCGATTTGTTGAAATGCACTCGTCTCGGAGTGGAAATGTCGTTTGACCTTGATCGAAAAATCGACGGTCTCGGTGTGTTTTTCGGTATACCAAAGTTCCATAGTACCTCCTATTGCTTGTTCTCGATTGATGATTCGATGACGACCTTGATGAGATCGGCGCTTGGATCTTCCATTCCGGTGATGATGCCATGCGACGATTTGAAGAGTTTGACTTGCTCGATGACGGATTCGTTGATACGCTCTCCGTAGGAGACGCAAGGGATTCCCGGCGGATAGCTCATAATCGATTCGCCGCTGATGCGGCCGAGCGTCTGCTCAAGCGGGACGAATTCCTTGGGGGCGTAGAATGCTTCGCGCGGGGAAAGAACAACCTCCGGGAAATGCATATCGATCTTTTGGTAGTCGATGCGCCGATGCGTCTGTTTGCTGGAAATGTCGAGCATTGCGTTGATAAGGGCGTCGACATAATCCGGGTAGTCGCCGACGCTGAGGATGGCGAGGGAGTTGTAGAGGTCTCCGGTCTCCATCTGGATGTTGTATTCGTCGCGCAGCATGTCGTAGAGTTGCATTCCGTTAAGTCCCATGTCGCGCGTCGAGATGCTGAGTTTGGTCGGGTCGAATCGAAAGATTCCCGGCGTTCCTTCCTTCTCCGCACCAAGGGAAGAACAACCTCGAATCGCGTTGATTTTTTTGCGCGCGTAGTCCGCGAGACCGAGAACTTTGGAGAGCATTTTGTTTCCTTCGGTCGCAAGCATTTTGCGCGCCACATCGAGAGAACCCATCAAAAGATAGCTCGGGCTTGTCGTTTGCATCAGGTTGATGACTTTGCGCACATACTGCCCGTCGATGCGATCCGTATTGACAAGCAGCACGGAACTTTGGGTCAGTGACCCGCCGGTCTTGTGCAAACTCACGGCAGACATGTCGGCACCTGCCTGCATTCCGCTGAGGGGAAGCGCGTCATGAAAGTGAAAATGCGTACCATGTGCCTCGTCCACCAAGACGAACATGCCATGTGAATGGCAGTAATCGACGATGGATTCGAGATCCGCGGTGGCTCCGTAATAGGTCGGGTTGATGATCAGGACGGCTTTGGCATCGGGATGAGCGCTGTGCACCTGTCTCAGCTCATCCATCGTGATATTGTGTGAAACGCCGATCTCTTCGTCAAGCTCCGGCGACAGGTAGACCGGGGAAGCACCCGAGAGGATCAGGCCGTTGATAACCGATTTGTGCGCGTTGCGGGGGACGATCAGTTTATCTCCGGCACGAAGCGTCGTCAGAATCATGGTCTGAACGGCAAAGGAGGTTCCTCCCGTGATCAGGTAGGCGCGGTCCGCGCCGAACGCATCTGCCATCAGCTCTTCGGTCTCCTTGAGTACGGAGACCGGATTGCCTAGGAAGTCCAACGGTTTCATGGAGTTCACATCC
>JAUMWO010000014.1 GCA_030529605.1 Bacillota bacterium
AGTTTCCTCCTGGAAGTAAATCTGCCCTTATTATATCAGTGCGACATCGTCGAAACATGAACGGTTTATTAACGATTGGTGAAGTTAATTCGTATTTGTTATAATGACGGTATGTGGGGAAAACGAGGGCTGCGCGGCAGCGATTTGGAGACTTTGATCGAATTTACCAACGAGAAGTACGCCAAGCTTGGGCTTTGTCGTGTCGATAAGATTGCGACACCGGTCAAGGTCGCCGAAATCGACGGCAATGGAGTGATTACGCGCGGATTCTTCGAGAAGAAGTCGACGGTCGACTTCATCGGCATCATTCAAGGGGTTTTCGTGGCCTTCGACGCCAAGGAAACCAATCTCAAGAGCCTTCCGCTCTCCAACATTCATCCCCATCAAGTCGATTATATGAGCGACGTGATCGCCCAAGGCGGTCTCGCGTTTCTCATCGTTCATTTTAAATCCGTCCATCGCTATTTTTTGGTGCCATTCTCCGTATTGCGCGAATATATGCCGCAGGGGTCCATTGCGTCGCATGCCGGCAAAAGAAAATCCATCCCGTTCTCCGAGATGGATCGATGCATTGAAATTGAGTATTGCATGAGCGATCATACGCTCGCATACCTCGACGCGCTCAACCGTCTGGTCACTTACGAGGAGTGATCGCTTCCAGACCGCCCATATACGGACGAAGCGGCTGCGGAATACGGACGCTGCCGTCTTGGTTGTAATTGTTTTCCAGGAAGGAGATCAGCATACGCGGCGGCGCGATGACGGTGTTGTTGAGGGTGTGAGGAAAATAAAGTCCTTCCGGTCCTCGCACACGGATGCTGAGTCGTCGCGACTGAGCATCTCCGAGGTTGGAACAGCTGGCGACTTCAAAGTATTTCTGCTGTCGCGGCGACCAGGCTTCGACGTCGAGGCTCTTGACCTTCAGATCGGCGAGATCTCCGGAGCAGCACTCCAGCAGGCGCACCGGAATATCGAGCGAGCGGAACAGCTCGACCGTGTATTGGTACATGCGTTTGAACCATTCCGGCGAATCCTCCGGCTTGCAGACGACGACCATCTCCTGTTTTTCAAATTGATGGACGCGATAGAGACCGCGCTCTTCAATGCCGTGAGCACCGACCTCTTTGCGGAAGCAAGGGGAAGAACTGGTCAGGGCAAGCGGAAGCTCTTCCTCCGGCGTGATGGAGTCGACGAAACGTCCGACCATCGAGTGCTCGCTGGTGCCGATCAGGTAGAGATCCTCGCCTTCGATTTTGTACATCATATTGTCGCGCTCGGTCTGGCTCATCACGCCTTCGACGACCGCGGCGCGAATCATATACGGCGGAATGTAATACTCGAAACCCTTGTCGATCATAAAATCACGTGCATAGGCGAGCACTGCTGAAAAGAGGCGCGCCACATCACCGCGCAGGTAATAGAAACCGCTTCCCGATGTTTTCCGAGCCGCATCGAGGTCGATGCCCTTCAGATTCTCGACGATGTCGGTATGATACGGGATCTCGTAATTGGGAACGAAGGGATCGCCAAAGCGCTGCAGCTCTACATTCTCGCTGTCGTCCTTCCCGATCGGGACATCCTCTCCGATGATCTGCGGAATCACCAACATGATCGAACGAATTTCGGCTTCGAGCGTCGCTTCTTTTTCCTCGAGATGCGCCTGTTCTTCGTCGATCGCGGAAACTTGTTTCTTGATCTCGTCGGCTTCCGCACGCTGTCCTTGTTTCATCAGTGCGCCGATCTGCTTGGAGAGTGCATTGCGTTGCGCTCTGAGCTCATCTCCGCGCGTTTTGGCGGCGCGAAACTCCACATCGAGGGCATACACCTTGTCCACCAGCGCGAGTTTGTCATGCTGGAATTTCTTTTCGACGTTCGCCTTGACGAGATCGAGTTGGTTGCGAATCAATTTGATGTCGAGCATAGGAACCTCCTAGAATACCCAGTTTCCATCCTGAAAGAGAGTGACGGTTTCGCCGTTGTGGCGTTCTGCGGTAACCGTCATATCGGAACTGCCGATCATAAAGTCGACATGGACGACCGAATCGTTGGCGCCGCGTGCTTTCAGTTCTTCTTCCGAGCATTGGGCGCCGTTTTCCATCGCGTAGGAATACGCTTTTCCGAACGCGAGGTGAATGGATGCATTCTCATCAAACAGAGTGTTGTTGAACAGGATGCCTGTGTTGGAAATCGGGGAGTCATGCTGAACGAGAGCGACTTCGCCGAGTCGTCGTGCACCTTCGTCCGTCTCGATCAGCTGCTTGAGCACCTCGTATCCTTGTTCGGCGTGGAAATCGGTGACGGCACCGTCCTTGAATGTGAAACCGAAGCCCTCGATCAACTGACCGCGCAGACTGAGCGGCTTGGTGGCTTCAACATGGCCGTTGACGCGCAGGCGGTGTGGTGTGGTGAAGACTTCTTCGGTCGGGATGTTGGCGACGAACATCTCGCCGGCGAGGCTGTCCTTGCCGCCCCCCATCCAGTGGTGATCCTCCGCCAATTCGACGACGAGGTCGGTACGTGGGGATTGGAAATGAAGCGATTTGAACTTTTGCTCATTGAGGTAACCGCGGTACTTGCTGAGATTTTTTTGATGCTCTTCCCAGGCTGCGATCGGGTCCGGTCGGGAGACGCGCATCGCGTCGAGTACCTTCTCCCAGAGTCGATCGATCGCGTCCTGCGGATCGAGATCGGGGAAGACGGAAATCGCCCAAGCTTCACAAGGAACGGCGGCGATGCACCATTTCGTATGGCCGGTCATGCGGTATTTTTGGACATCGGCCATCGCGACGCCGGACGTCTTGCTGTCGGTCGCGACGATCTTGGGATCGACGGAGCTGAGGAGCTTCGGGTTCGGTGAGGCGAGGAAAAGATGGTGGTAATCATCCAAATATAGATTCTTGTACATTTCGACGAGATACGGAGGGAAGTTTTCAAAGACCTTCGCATCGGCGTTTTTGTAGCGCGCGAGGGTAAACTCGTCGTCTCCGAACATCGTGACGACATGCTTGGCGCCCATCGCGTAGGCTTTCGCGACGATCAGGCGGGCGAGATCGAGGGAATCCTTTGTAAAATTGAGAACCAGACCTTGATTTGGCTGAAGGTTGATTCCCACCTTCAAAACGAGATCGGCATATTTTTGCAATTGTTCCTGATGTGTAGTGGACATGTTTCCTCCTAAATGGTTCTTGCGATTACTCAATTATAGCAAATTTCCAATGGTTGCCGCAATATGACGCAGGAAGCGCTCCGTCGTGTCGTTGCAACCGAGCGCCGAAAGCATCCGGGATCCGACGACATCTTCGATCTCGTTGAAGTACAGTTGCCCGTCCTCCGTCAGCAGGAAGTCGACCCCCGCATAATCGATGGGGAGGGCGCGCAGCACGATGTTGAGCTGTTCCTGTTGCTCCGCGTTCCCTTGGAAAAGTTCGATGCTTCCCCCGAGAGAAAAGTTGCTTGCAAAGGATCCATTTCCCTTGCGCAGGACGCTGTAGATGCATTGGCCGCCGATGACATAAAATCGGATGTCCCCGACGACCCGAGGAACGGGCTTTTGCAGCAAGAAAGGTTCGTCCAGAATCTTGAGCTCCAAGGGGTTCTCGATCCGTCGGACATCGCGCCCGCCATGGCCGAAGACGGGTTTTTGAACGAGAGGGAAATCCGCATCGGTCGGCGAATCGATGAGCGGAGAGACCGAAAGTCCGAGCTCGGATGCCCAGCGATACCCGGCGATCTTGTCGTTTCCGAGATGTGCTACGAGGGAGGAATTAAAAACCCGATAGCCGCGAGCCTCAGCAAGTTGAGCGAGGAGGGCGGATCGGGTGCGATTGATGAGAAACGGGAGTGCTTGCTCCGGTGTTTGCTCCGGTGCTTCGTCGCCGTGATCGAAATCGTCGAGGCTGCGGATCACTTGGTGCAGAGGGTGCTCCGTGCCGATGGAGGCATACGAGCAACCGATCGCCAAATCGGAGGCGGGTAGGGTGATCAGCGAGAGGGAGAGTCGGTATTCTTCGGCGGTCCGGATCAACCAATCGATGTAGGAGGCATTTCTCTCGTAATCCTGCGCGTCATAAATCAAAAAACCTTTGCGGATCGCCGAACGGATCATCGGCCCGCCTCCAAAACGCCTCGGATGTGTTGCAAGATGAGGGAGGCGAAATTGATGCCGGTGACCTGCTCAAAGCGGAGGAAGTTGACATTGGAGTTGATTTCGCAAAGGATCGGGTTGCCCGCTTCTCCAAACAAAAGGTCGACGCCGCTGAAATCGAGACCGAGCGCTTGATGTGCCTGCAATGCGAGGTTCGCTTGCTCTGCGGTCAGTTCGATCGGCGTGCCGTTGGCGCCGAGGGTGATGTTGGCGCGGAAATCATCGGGATTGGATCGCTCCATCGCTCCCACGATGCGGTCTCCGACGATGTTGACCCGAATGTCGCGTCCATACGATGTACGGATAAAGCGTTGCAAAAGGAAGGGGCGCGACCCCATCTCCGCCATTTTGTCGCGAAGTTCGTCTTTGCCGCGGACTTTGTAGACCTGCATCCCGAAGGAGCCTTTGGTCTCCTTGAGGATCAATTCCTCACCGAGGGTACGGATGGCGGTTTCCAAATAGGCGTCCGAAACCTGTTGATCACGGAACACGAAAGGACCGATGATGGTCTCCGGCATCGGGATCGGGAGTTTTGCCAAATGGAGATGAGTGAGGGCTTTGTCGTCGCAAATCTCGACCGCTTTCGCCGAGTTGAACAGACGGAGACCCATCGCCTCCAGATGGTTGGCGAGATGGATGTCCTTGTCCCAAAAAAGGACGAAGTCGGGATAAGCGTTCGGCGCGACCTCGGGAGCCTCCGGTTGTTCTGCGTCCAAAAGTCCGAGTTTGCCGCCGCCGTAGACGATCGGGAGAAGCGAGTTGTTGGTGCGAATCGTAAGGTCAATCCCTTCGGATTCCGCCTGCTGCTTCATACGATGAACGAGCGCTTCGACCTTTTTGATCCGAAGCGCTCCGTTGTATACAATCCAACCTTTAATCATGCGGTGAATTCCACCTTTTTATCGAATATCGAAGATTTGATCCAATTTTGTGATTTGAAAAATTCGTTTGACATCCTGTCGCATCTGATTGAGTTCGAGCTTGACGCCGAGGTCGCTGCAACGCTTGTAGAGTCCGACTAAAGCTCCCAGTCCGGTAGAATCAATAAAGGTGCAAGTAGAAAAGTCGAGTGCGAGCGTATCCTTGGCTTCAAATTCCATCGCATTCATGCGTTCGCGAAATTCCGGGGATTCGACGATGGAAAGTTGCTCGGGAATCTTGATGTAATGAGTCATTTGCCCTCCCTGTTGTTCGGTTTCTTTTTTTCGATCATTGCGGTACTGCTGCATCCGTCGACAAAGAGTCGGTCGGAGTATGCTGAAACGAGATACAGACCTCGTCCGCTCTCGTCTTGGAATGGAACGTCCTGCCGCGGTTGTATCGATTCGGTGCCGCGGCGAAGGTCGCTCGCTTCGATGAAGATCGCTTCTTTGGATTCGGCGATGCGCAGGAGTACCTTGCCGGATCGGTTGCGCGCATTTCCATGACGAAATGCATTCGCGACGAGTTCGACGAGAACGAGTTTGACGCTGAACTCGTCGTAGCCTTCTCCCAATCCTTGGACCACCTGCTTCATCCGATCGTTGACTTCCTGTTCGGAACTGAGGCGATGGAGATGAACGGATTGGAAGGAGGAGACATCGACATAGACACCGGCGGTGACGCTTTCGGCCTCCGACTTGCGTTCGAGATAGTGGAATCGCAAGAATTCGGAGAACTGGAATGGCGTCTCATCCGGGCGATCGATCGCGATCATCGATTGGAAAAACAATTCGGTCATTTCTGCTGCGCTTGGAAACGCAGTGACGATGAAAAAAGCTGCCTGTCCGCGCTCGAGATGAATCGAGCCGCGATCCCGGCGACGGATTCCGAAGAGATTGCGGTCCGTTTCACCCCAAAAGGCGCAAAAGCCCGGTCCGATTCGGATGTCGATGTGCGAATTGATCGACCAGAGTGACATCCGATACGGACTGAGTATTTCCATCATCGCGTCGATCGATCGTTCCGCCATGACGAGATTTCGGAATTCATTCAGGGCTTGTTCATACCGTTCGTCGCACAAAATGATGCCGTATTCGCAACCGTCCAAGCTGCGTTCGGTCGCGTAGATGCAGGCGGTTCCTTCATGGGGAATGACGATCGGGCGAGTGAGATTCTCGGTTTGTTTGAGACAATCGCTTTCTTGTTGTTGTCGCTTGATGTTGTCGATTTGTTCGCTCGTCATGCCCTATTCGTTGTGTTCTACGTCGTAACCTGCCTCTTCGATCGCTTCGACGACTTGAGCTTTGGTAACAGGTTCTTTCAGTGTTGCGGTCACTTTTGCCTGCTCAAGATCGACGGTGAACGTAGATAATCCCAGTTCCTGCAGGGCGTTTTCAACGCGCTTCTTGCAGTGCCCGCAAGACATTCCCGACACTTTCAGTTCGATTTGCATAAAAACTCCTTTGATCTTGGTTAAAGTTGATTATATCAGCTATTTCGCCGATTACTTGATAACAATATTAAATATCTTCTTTTCTCGGTAGATGACTTTGACGATCTGCTTGCCTTCGACGGCGGCCGCAATTTTGGGATCCGCGTAGGCGGTTTGCTCTGCGAGCGCTTGGTCGGCGCCGTTCGGCAAGGTGATCGTCGAACGAAGTTTGCCGTTGATTTGGACCGCGATCTCATAGCTGTCGTCGATGATTTTGCTCGGATCGTAGGACGGCCAGCTCTGACCGGAAACGCGTCCCGGGTATCCCATGATCTCCCAGAGTTCTTCGGTGACATGCGGGATGACCGGATTGAGCAGAACGAGCAGCGTGCGGTACATCGCGTGGTTGACGGTGTCTTCTCGCTTGATCTCGTTGACGAGAGTCATCATCTGAGCGATTGCGGTGTTGTACTTGAGCGTCTCGAAGTCTTCGGAGACTTTCTTGATCGTCTTGTGCATCAGGCCGTCCAATGCCGGGAGATAGTCGGATGCTTCCTTATCGCCGCTGACGATTTCCTGCAACGCCCAGACCTTTTCGATGAATCGGCGCCCACCTTTGACCCCGTCGTCATTCCAAGGGATCGATTTTTCGAAGTCGCCGATGAACATCTCGAAGAGGCGGAATGCGTCCGCTCCCGTGTGCTCGGTGTAATAATCCGGGCTGATGACATTGCCGCGGGATTTGGACATTTTGCCGCTGTCGCCCGCGAGGATCATGCCATGCGATGTCCGTTTGGCGTACGGCTCGGCGACCGGTACGACGCCGATGTCGTAAAGGAATCGATGCCAAAATCGCGAATAGAGCAAGTGCAAGGTCGTGTGCTCCATGCCTCCGTTGTACCAATCGACCGGAAGCCAGTATTTGAGAGCTTCGGGAGATGCGAGGGTCTCGGAGTTGTGCGGGTCGCAGTAGCGGAGATAATACCAGCAGGACCCTGCCCATTGCGGCATGGTGTCGGTTTCACGCTTGGCAGGTTTGCCGCAGGTCGGGCATGTGGTTTCCACCCAATCGGTGATCGCCGAGAGCGGAGACTCACCATTGTCCGTCGGTTCGTAGTTGTCGACTTCCGGAAGAAGCAATGGCAGTTGATCTTCGGGGATCGGAACCCAGCCATGCTCCGGACAGTGGACGAGAGGAATCGGCTCTCCCCAGTAGCGCTGGCGAGAAAATACCCAGTCGCGGAGTTTGTAATTGATCTTGCGCTTCGCGATGCCGCGTTGTTCGAGGTGTTCGATCATCGCCTGTTTTGCTTCGGAGACATGAAGACCGTTGATGAGCTCGGAGTTGATCAAAATCCCCTCGATCGAGTCGGTGCAAGGCTCGTCGGTGCCGTCGTCGACCACGCGTACGATTGGGAGTCCGAATTCGGTGGCGAATTCGAAGTCACGCTTGTCATGCCCCGGAACGGACATGATCGCTCCCGTGCCATAGGTCATGAGGACATAGTCGGAAATCCAAACCGGGATTTCTTTTCCGGTCGCCGGATTGATCGCCCGGATGCCGTCGATTTCCACGCCGGTCTTGTCCTTGGTCAATTCCGCCCGTTCGAATTCCGATTTTTTGGAAGCCTGTTCGCGATACGCCATCAGCGCATCGAAATTGCGGATCGCGTCCCGATGCGCTTCCAGCATCGGGTGTTCCGGACTGATGACCATGTAGGTCGCTCCATATATGGTGTCGGGACGCGTCGTGAATACCTTGATCGGCTCGCCGACATTGGTCGCAAAATCGATCTCCGCCCCCTCGGAGCGTCCGATCCAATTGCGCTGCTGCAGTTTCGCGCGTTCGATGTAGTCGACTTGGTCGAGCCCTTCGAGCAATTTGTCGGCATAAGCGGTGATGCGAAGCATCCACTGCGATTTCGGGCGCTGGAACACGTCGCCGCCGCATCGCTCGCAGTGACCTCCGACGACTTCTTCGTTGGCGAGTCCGATTTTGCAGCTCGGACACCAGTTGATCATCATTTCCTTCTTGTAGGCGAGTCCGTGTTCGAACAGCTTGAGGAAGATCCACTGGGTCCATTTGTAGTATTCCGGATCGGTCGTGTCGATTTCGCGATCCCAATCGAAGGAAAACCCGATTCGTTGCAGTTGGCGTTTGAATCTCTCGATGTTTTGCTCCGTCACCTGTGCGGGATGGATTTTGTTTTGGATGGCAAAGTTTTCGGTCGGAAGGCCGAACGCATCCCAACCCATGGTAAACAAGACATTGTAACCTTCGAGTCGGCGCTTTCGTGCGACGACGTCGATCGCGGTGTATGGACGTGGATGCCCGACATGAAGTCCTTTGCCCGAAGGGTATGGAAATTCGATCAATGGATAGTATTTTGGTTTGGAGTAATCGTTGTCGGCGCGGAAGGTCTTTTCGTCAAGCCATATGCGCTGCCATTTTTGTTCGATCTCTTGGTGATTGTATTTCTTCATGTTGGCTCCTTTCACGATCTAAGGCATATTTCATATTAGTACAAATGCAGTGATTTTTCAACAAAAACTCGGCTTCGGAGGGCGAAATCCTGAGGGTCGGATTCGTTCCCAAGCGAGGGGGTTCATGCTACAATTAGTTCACCAATGTCGAGGAGCGGAATATGAGTTTGGTGCTTGCTGTTCACTTTCGTGGCGGTATCTTCGAATATTTTTTACCCGGTTTAAACAATCGCAGAACAATGGTCGAGATACCGAGCGCATCGACCGGTTTGGAGCAGAGCGTTGCCCTGTCGCTGGAGGTCTGGAACGGCGTTTGGCGCATCTGTCCCACCGATGAGATTGAATTTGTCAAGGATGTTGCATCTCGCCCCTATGTCGAGTTGGAGAAGGGGTTGACGATCACATGCGAACATCGCACCCTGCGTGAGCGATTCTCCGTCATCGTCGACGAAAACTACGACGGGTATTCCGAATTTCAATATTTTCGTCTCACGCATACGATTCGGATCGGGCGTGAGGTCGAAAACGATATCGTGTACGACAACCGCAATCGCGTGTCCGGGGTCCATGCGACGATCGAGAGGGCGCCGGACGGTAGCTGTACGCTGACGGACAATCGAAGCAGCAACGGAACCTTCGTCAACGGCAAGAAGATCAACGGGACCACGCCGTTGCATTTCGGCGACGTCGTCTACATCATCGGATTGAAGATCGTGTATCTCGAGGATTTGATCGCGGTGAACCGAGCGAGTGAGTCCCAAGTGATCCGAGGACTCGAACCCTTTGTCCCGCCGGCGTTTCGTTCGGAGGATCTTCGGGATGCGGAGGAGGAGTATTATCGCCGTACGCCGAGGCAACTCGATGCGATCGACGATGAGATGATCGAGATCGAAGCCCCGCCCGCTCCGGCGCGTTCGCGCCGCCAGCCGCTTATTTTCACAGTCGGTCCGGCGATGACCATGATCATCCCGATGGCGAGCGGGATCTTGTTCACGATGTGGAGCATGCGGCAGTCCGGCAATGCCACGACCAGTCCGTTTATGTTTATGGGGATCATCACATCGGTGACGGCGGCCTTTATCGGTGTGTTCTGGGCGCTGATGAATTACCGGTACAGCAAAAAGACGGAGCGAGAGGACGAGCTCAGACGCAGCAGCCTTTACCGAAATTATTTGGAAAAGATGCGCAAGCTCTTGACCCAAAAGCACATCGACAATCAGGAGATCCTGACTCGGATTTACCCGGATGCAAGCACTTGTTTGTCGTATCCGGCGACGAACAACCGTAGGCTGTGGGAGCGCAATGTCAATCACCCGGATTTTCTGACCGTCCGTCTCGGCAAGGGAGAGATCCCGTCTCCGAATGAAGTTTCCGTGCCGAAAGAGCGGTTTTCTCTGATCGACGATCAACTCGGCGAGGAGCCGCGCAATATCCAAGCTGAGTACCGACGGCTCAAGGATGCGCCGATCACGATTTCTTTGCGCGATCATTCCTTGATCGGTGTGCTCGGAAGCGCTGAAGCCACTTTTCGGATCGGAACGATTCTCGCTGCCCAAATCGCGGCCTATCACGCGTACACTGACGTGCGAATGGCATTTGTCTACGACGAACCTTCCCCGATGTTTGAATTTGCCCGGTGGCTTCCGCATACTTGGAGCGAAGACGGCGGGCTTCGCATGATCGCATGCGATGCCAATGGGGTGGGAGAGTTGTTTTATGAACTCTCCGCTGTGTTGCGCGAGCGTACGGAAGAACGCGAAGGCGCCGAAAAGGAGCGTCCGCTTCCTCATTATGTATTGTTCCTCGCCTCTCCGTCACTGGTGGAAAACGAAGGTGTGATGAAATACCTGTTGTCTCCGACGCCGGAAATGGGCATCACGACGGTGCTGCTCTACGGTCAGATCGATCGATTGCCCAACAGCTGTAATGTCGTCATTCAAAACGATGCCGAGTATCGCGGTTACTACAGCATGGACAATCGATCGGCGCGCTTTCGCGATGTGAGCTTTGATTTTGTGGATCCGCGGCAACTCGAGTCTTTTGCGCGTCAATTGTCGGGGGTGCGTTTGCGCGAAATGCACATCGCGGGTGCACCGCCTCAGATGCTCACGTTCTTGGAAATGTACCGGGCGACTCAGGTCGAAGAGATCGATGTGGAGAGACGCTGGCTCGAAAATCGAACCTACGAAAGCTTGAAAGCGATGATCGGTTTTCGTGGCCCCGACACCCCGCTGTATCTCGACATTCACGAGAAGTATCACGGACCGCATGGTTTGGTCGCAGGGACGACGGGATCCGGCAAAAGCGAAACCCTGCAGACTTACATCCTGTCCCTCGCTTTGAACTATCATCCGCATGAGGTCTCCTTCATCCTGATCGACTATAAGGGAGGCGGGATGGCAGGTAGCTTTGAGCGTCTGCCTCACATCGCCGGGATCATCACCAACCTCGGCGGCAATCAGACCAATCGAGCGTTGGCCTCGATCAACAGCGAAATCAAGCGTCGTCAGGCGATGTTCCAAGAACATAAACTGAAGCACATCGACGAGTACATCGAATTGTACCGTGGGGGCAAAGTCGATCAGCCGATTCCGCATTTGTTGATCATCGCCGATGAATTTGCGGAGCTGAAAAAGGAACAACCGGAATTCGTGCGGGAGCTCGTAAGCGCCTCACGTGTCGGTCGCAGCCTCGGCGTGCATTTGATTTTGGCGACGCAGAAGCCTTCGGGTGTCGTAGACGACGAGATTTGGAGCAACTCCAAGTTTCGCCTGTGTTTGCGCGTACAAGACAAGCAGGATTCCAATGAGATGATCCGTCGACCGGATGCGGCGTACATCACCAACGCGGGACGAGGGTTTTTCCAAGTCGGAAGCGATGAGATCTTTGAGACCTTCCAGTCCGGGTGGAGCGGCGCAAAATACGATCCAGAAGTTTCGGCGAGCGCTTGGAAACGCGAAGACGCCAAGATGATCAATCTGCTCGGAAGACCGAGTGTGTTGACCCACGCCAAAAAAAGAAGCGGCGCGCAGGGTGAGGGCAAGCGGACACAACTGGAGATCGTCGTTTCACACATCGTTTCTACTGCGGAAGCTCTGCGTATCCGGTCGATCGACACGATCTGGTTGCCACCGCTGGCGAGCCGTGTTGCGATTACGGAACTGCGCGAATATGCGGAGCGCGCATTCGCAGGTGCCTACATCGCGCCGTTCGGAGAGCTCAATCCGGTGATCGGGATCGCCGACGATCCGGTAAACCAAAGACAAAAAACGGTCTCCATCGACTTCCTGACCGAAGGTCATCTGATGATTACGGGTTCGGGGGCGAGCGGCAAGACCACCTTCCTTCAGACCTTGCTTTATTCCCTCGCAACGACTTATTCCCCCGCGCAGCTCCAACTGTATATTTCAGATTTCGGGAGCCGGACGATGGGGGTTTTCGGCGCACTTCCGCACACGGGCGGGGTGGTATTTGACGACGAGAAGGACAAAGCGAGCAAATTGGTCGGTCTGCTTCTGCGCGAGTTGGCGCGAAGAAAATTGGCGTTTTCGGAGAAGGGGATCGGTTCGATTCGCGAGTATGCCCGACTGTATGAGGATGTTCCGTTCCTTCTCTTCGTGATCGACAACTATGCGTCTTGGAACGAGAACTGCCCGCACTTGGAAGACGCGATGGTGCAATTGAGTCGTGAAGCGGCTAGTTACGGTATCTATCTCGTGTTGACCGCTTCCAATGCCGGAGATGTGCGCAACAAGATTCGCCAGAACATCAACTTCGGCATAGGGTTGCAGCTGGCGGATCGATTTGAATACGAGGAGGCGATCAACGCGAAGATCGATATGCTCGCGGAAGATCATATCCCGGGGCGCGGGCTAATCTGTACGCCGAATCCGCTCGAATTTCAAACGGCGATTTATGACATTGCTGCCGACGCCGTGTCCATGAACCGCCGCATCAAGGAGGAGTTTGAAGCGATCGCCGCATCATGGAACGGGGTGGCCGCGCCTGCGATTCCGGAAGTGCCCAAGGATCTTACTGTCCGGTCCCTGCTGGAACGTCCGGATTTTGGCGGACTCGCCGGAGGAGGGCGCCATCTGCCGTATGCGTACGATCTGGCGGAGGCGAAGGTGGAAGCGGCAGACCTCGCTCGCTTGTTCTGTTTTTCCATCAGCGGTACGCCGCGAAGCGGCAAGACCAATCTGTTGCGGGTGTTGATGCGCGTCGCGAAGCGACAGGACGCGATGATCGTCGTCTTCGACGGTTCCGCTCACGAATTGGAGCGGGATGCGAAATCGCTGGATGCTCTCTATTTGAGTGCTCCGGACGAATTGTTCGACTTCTTCCAAAAGACGATGATCCCGGAATTTCAACGTCGCAATTTGCGCAAAAAAGAATTTAAGGACAGCGGATCCACGGATCTCGACGCCTATCTCGCGGGAGATCGCAAGATCTTCTTCTTCGTTCACGATATGACGGCGTTCTGCGAGGCCGTGTACAACAATGACCGCGATATGAAGGGGTTTGTTGAAGTGATGATGGATAAAGGAGAAGGGCATCTCGTCTACCTCATCGCTGTGGTCACATCCGCCGATCTCGCGGGGCAGTACGGCAGCAAAAAACTGCTTCGCGGTTTTATCCAACGCAAAGAGGGGATTCATTTGGGCGGCAAGGTCGAGGATCAGCGAATTTTCGACTTCGACGTACCGATCCTGGAGCGGGGCAAGAAACTGGCTTCCGGATTGGGGCATGTTGCTTCGGATCGCGGGACATTGCGTGTGATCACGCCGATTGTGGAGTAGAGTATGCTCCGTGTGCTGTTGGTCGATGCCGTGGCGGGAGTCGGTTCGGGCGAGCAGAGCGTCGGTGCTCTGCTCTCCTTTGCGTTGACTGACAAGCGACTCCCGATCTCCGAGTGTACCACCGTTTCGGATTTGCAATCTGCCGCTCGCTATGTTGCGCAAGCGACGAATTATGACCTGCTGATCGCTTCCTTTGCGGGAAATGAATCCCCATACATCGACTATGTCCGACAATTGCGCGACGTCAACGAGGGAATTTTTGTGCTGTTCATCGTCGGAGAGGATATCGACATCGGCGCATGCATTCGGCCGGCCGTGCGTCCTTCGGGCATACTGCGGATCCCGCCCGGCGAGGAGAAACTGTACCGGACGATTCGTGAAGTGCATGTGGAGTGGGAGCATCGGCGGCAAATCCGCCAACCGGTGTTTACGGTGAAAAGCGGCGGCGACTACTTTTCGATCGAAACGGAGGAGATCGTATTTTTCGAAGCGCAGGGAAAAAAGATGGCGATCAAGACCTCGGGGCAGGAAATCCTGTTTTACTCGAGTTTCGATCAGGTTTTGGAGCAGTTGCCTCCGTGGTTTATCCGTTGTCACAAAGGATATGTGGTCAATACGCGCAAGATCGTTCAAGCGAATTTTACGGACATGCTGTTGCGTCTCAAGGATCGATCGCAGATTCCGGTTTCGAGGACCTATCGCGACGATGTGCGGGAAGCGATTTTGGCGAAAGGAGGTCAGGGTGCTTGATTATCGCGCGTCCTACATTTTGACAAGCGATGAAATACAGTGTTTGCTTCGAGCGATCGGGGAGGAGCGAGGTCCGTTTCCGGAGCTCGATGCTCTTCTCTTGGCAGATGTGACGCCGGAAACCGCGTCGCATCTGCTGGAAAAACACTTGCTGCGGAGGAATGGCGACGAAATTGTCGCCGATCCGGTTGCGATTTGGATCGCGCGTATGCTTGTGGATGCGGAGTCTCTCGCGAAGGTCGACGCGGAACATGGCTGCTTTTGGTGGATTAAATGCGGTGCGCATTCTCTCGTGATGCAATCGTACCCGCACATCGAGTCGGCTTGGCGCGTGTCTCCGTTTCCGGATGACACGGCGGTCGAAAAGAACTTCGGAGTGAAGCGGTCCGTCACTTTGTTTGCAAGGAGGAAGGCATGAAACTATATGTCGATGTTCGAACACCGGGAAACGGCAAAGTATACGAATTTCAGCTCGAGAGTGCGATGACGGTCGGACAGGCGAAGCAAAAAATGATCGAGGAGATTCTGGAGATCGAACAGGGCAATGTCGTGTTGAAGGATTCCGCGGTGCTGAGCAACATCACTTCCAAATCGCGGCTCAACGACGGGGATACATTGCGGGCTGCCGGTGTCCGGAGCGGCAATACTTTGATCTTGCTGTGAGGGGGCGCTGTCGTTCGTTCCGAAAAATGGGTCGTTTGTCCGAAATGCTTGAATTGATAGGAGGATTTCGATATGTTGGTTGCATCAAGTCATTCCAAAGGGGGTCGTCCATGACGGATTTCATCTTTACATCGGTCGATACGGAAGCGCTCGGGGAGTCGCGTCGATGGATCGACGATCGGATCCGGGATTTGGACTCCGCTCTGAAGATTTTGCACAATGAGGTGCTTCCGACTTTACAGGCTTGCTGGGAAGGCGAGGCGAAGAACCGATTCGAACAGAGATTTCTCGCTTTTGAGGCGGAGCTGAAGGAATGGCTGCAGGCTCAGCGCAGTCTGAATCGTCAATTGTTGCTCGCTGAATCGACTTACGAGCGTGCGGATGCCGTCGCTCGAAATGCGACGCAGAGCATCCCGTTGGGAGGTTAGGATGAGCAAAGAATGGATAAAGTTTGATCCGGAGAAGATTCTCGCGGTGGCTTCGACGATGAAGACACAGCATAAGGAAATTCGGAAGGGGACGGACGAGATCCAAAATCGAGCGGTTTCCACATCGGAGTTTTGGGGAGGTGCCAGCCAAGAGCTGTATCTCGAGGAGATGGAAGAACTGCACCGGGTCGGGACGGAGCTCGCCGAAGTGCTTCTTGAACTGGTCACCGACTTGGAGGAAGCGTCCGGCATTTACAAAAAGGGCGAAGCCTCCGCGAAACAGCAGGCGGAGAAGCTGCCGACCGATGTATTCTTGGTTTAGTGAGGGTGTATGGCGATACTGAATTTTGATTATCACAGAGCGATCCGTCAAGCCAATCAGATCAGCAATTATGCGGACCAGTTGAGAAATCTGGCGTCTCAAGATATGAAACGGTCGATTGAGTCGATTTCCGCCGCTTGGCAGGGGGAAGCCGCTACGCAATTCATCGGCCATTGCACGCGCACGCAGACTGCGGTCAGCAATCAGGCGTCGAAGCTGCAGGATCTGGCGGAGCGGATTCGTGAAGTCGCGCGCATCATCCACGAAGCGGAGGAGCGTGCGAAAGAACTGGAACGACAGCGAGCTGCCTCGGCGGCATCGCAAGGGTACCGATCGTCACGCGGTCCGGCACATAGCACGCCGCGAAGAAGAAAATAAAACAAAATCGTCAGGAGGAAGTAATGGCAGGAACGGAAGTAATTACCGGGAGATTGCTCGATGTTGCAAAGAGTGTCGAAGAGTTGATTCAGCGATACAATTCTTCAGTCGAGAAGATGTATCAGATCGGTGGCGAAGTGGATGCGATGTGGGACGGCGAGGCCAGCCAAAAATTTATGGCGACCCTGGGCAAAGACCGCGAACGCTTCAATGCTTTGACCAAGATGTTGACCGCATATGCCGAGACCTTGCGTCAAGATGCGAGCATCTACGCGAAAGCGGAGAGCGATGTGCTCAATGTCCTGAATACGAATAAGATGCGATAGGGGAGGGAACGATGAACATCACATTGAAGGTCCAGCCGGAACAACTGATTGCAAAATCGAATGAACTCGCTTCAGAAAAAACAGCGATCATCAGCATCATGGATCAAGCGAAGACGGAGATTACCTCTCTGACGGGAGTGTGGAAAAGCGAAGCCTCCGAAGAATATCAGGGACGTTTCAAGCAAGTTTACGATGACATCGACAATATGCTCGCGATCGTCAGCGAACACATCAGCGATCTGAACGAAGCGGCAAACATTTATATCGATGCGGAGAAGCGCGCGAAGAGCGCGGCGGAAGGGTTGCCGACGGATGGAGTTTTCCGCGATTAGTCGATGACGGATCGAGAGGCGAATCGACCGGTAGAAGGGTGATTCGCCGGTGGGAAATGGACGCACAAAGGACATATGGACTATTTGAAGTTTGATTGCCGTGAATTGGCAAACCAAAATCTTGAATTCGCTCGAATTGCGAGGCAGCTGGAGCGGATCGCGGAGGATTATCGCGCGCTGTCGCTCAGTGTCGATGTCCTCGATTCGTCGGGCATACGAAGCCGGATGAATGCGATCCGGTCCGACTTTGCGGAGCTCGAGCGGGATTTGGCGTCCTGTTGCCTCCTCGGTTCGATTGCGGAAATCTATGCTCGCGCCGAAGGGATGGTCGGTGAGAGTGTCGATCGTCTGCCGACTTCGCTAGCTCTTCCGTCGGAATCGGTGTCGTCTCCGGAGTGGAGGCGTCGAGATCGCAGCGATGCCGCTCCGCGGACTTCCTATGTCATCGGTCAAAATTTAGTTATGTAAGATTGGCTCGTTCGGGCTGTTTACAGCGGGTTACACGGAGGAAAGCAAAATGGCTAAATATCGAGTTCGATTCAGCGAGCTTCAAGAGCAAGCCAAGGGTCTGCATGCGGTCGGTCGGAGGATCGACTCGCTCCATCGCGATCTGACCGCTGTCTCCCGTGCCATCGACACGCGCGACACGAGTATGGATACGATCCAAACAAGATTGCTCGAAGCGGCAAGAGAACTTTCCAATCTCGCATCGACTATGGATCGGGCTTCCGATGCGATCGCGACGGTCAGCCATGCCTATCTCAGCGCGGAGAAAAGTTGCTACAACAACATCGAAAACGCTGAGGAATGGTCGGCTCCCGGATCGTGGATCGCTTCCGCTCTGCTTGATTTTGGCCTGCTCGATACCCTCACGCAGGGTTTCCACGAGGAAAAGGTCAAGGCGGAATGGACCAAATACAGTCACAGCACCACGGACTCCGCCATGCAAGCGACATGGGGATTTCTCGCTCTCGACTTGCTCAAGCGGAGTGACGAGTGGAGTCTAACGGCAAATTCCAAATACAAAAAGGACCTCGAGAAGGATTTAAAAGAGAAATATGGCGTCGAACTGCCAAAGATGAAAGAGAAATCCTTCCGCAAGACGGCGCACAAACTCGGGGACGATCAATTGATGTTCTACGAGATGGCGCCGAAGAAGGCAAAAAAAGTGGGCTCGGTGCTGGAAGGCGAGCTCAAAAAAGAGTTGAAAGGCTCATTGGTCGAGTTCGGTTACAAGAACAAGGGTTTGGATGCCAACATCAAGGTGGGAGCGGCGGAAGGGCATGCGCAGATCGCCGGCGGACTGTATGTATACAACAAGGACGACAAGCCGGTGTTCGCTCCCGGCGTCAGTGCGGAAGTCGGAGCCAGCGTCTCGGCGCTCTCCGGTGCAGTCGGTTATAAAGTCGGCAACGACTTGGTCAGTGCATCGACGAAGCTGGAAGCGCAGGCCTTGGGCGCCGAAGCGAAGGCGGGGGTCGAGGCCGGATGGATCAACGGTCAGTTGCAGGCGAATGCCGAAGCCAAGGCGGAAGCCGTACTGGTCGAAGCCAAAGGAAAGGCAGGTCTCTCCGTTCTCGGAGCGGACGTCGCAGTCAAAGGAAGCGTCAAAGTCGGCATCGGGGCTCATGCCGAGGTCGGCATCGTCGACGGAGTGGTCAAAGTCGACATCGGCGCCTCGCTCGGGGTCGGCGTGAGCGTGGGATTTGAAGTCGATGTGCGCGGGGCGGTCAATGCGGTCGTCGACAAGGCGACATCCGTTTGGAACACACTGACGAGTTGGTTCTAGCAAACGCGTTGCCGGCTCATCCGTGATTTGGTAGAATGAGATGTCTCATAAGGAGGGAACAATGTTTACAGGTTTGCTGCCGATCGGTTCGGTCGTGCTACTCAAA
Source organism: Bacillota bacterium (assembly GCA_030529605.1). Lineage (GTDB taxonomy): Bacteria > Bacillota > Clostridia > Peptostreptococcales > Acidaminobacteraceae > JAUMWO01. The sequence goes on from JAUMWO010000014.1 coordinate 18,875, forward strand.
GAGAGTACCAAGAAGGTGATGATCATCGGTTTTGTACAAAAGCAGGTGAAGGAAGATCGGAGCGAAGTGATCTGGGATTACTCCGGTTGCCTCTACCCCGAGGGATATCTCGGACCGAATCAGACGATTTTGTTCAACGGAGATCAGATCGATCGTGTCTACGCTGTCGGATATCAGGACGAAGAACAATTTGCTTTCAAGGTGAAGATCGATGCGATTTTGGAGGAGATCCGTACCAACGGAATCCCGGGATCGAACACATAAAACGAAGGACTTTTGGAGAACTGGTGCTTTGGGCGGCAGTTCTTTTTGTTCCGGCAGGAAGGAGGTACGATGGAGCGGATACTCTTTGCGGTTTTCGGTCTGTTCTGGTCTTTGATCGCTGTGATCGTCGCGACGGTATGGAGAAAGATTCATCGCGATGAACGAAGATTCACAGCGAATCATCGGCTTGAGCGAGGTTGGATCCACAGCTATGTCGACGGCTCTGAGGTTTCGCTGACGAGTGATCTGAGGCGCGCGACGGTCAAGATCGAGGGGCTCGGTGACCAATTGATTCCAACCAGATCTTTGAGCAATCTGCCCTTCGGCACGGAGGTCTATGTCGCATACATGGAGCATGTCGTGCTGGGTCAGACCTTTTACGATGCTCGGATCGTTGATGGTATGCGCTATGTTCCCCGTACCTTGCGCGGCACCAATTGGGTGCTGGGGACGATCGTCGCATTCATTTCCGCGTTCGCGCTTTTTTTCTTTTGGACGGCTTTCGTTAAATCGGCTTGAAATCAGCTTTTTTCAATGCATTTCCGCTCTCGGTCTACATTGACTCGATAGGGGAAATAAGATACTATTGTATGGAAAATCTAATGTCGTGAGGTGACATATGAACAAAAAGGTACTGATTGGAATTATTGCTGCCGTTGTTCTTCTGGCAGTTGCTGCGGCTTTCGCTCTTCCGGCGATTTTGGGCGGCAACTCGGGGACTCCGCAAGAGCAGTTGTTCCAAGCGTTTATGAAGACCGCTCAGGCGGACGACATGCAGGCGGAGGGCAAGCTCAAGCTTTCATGGAATCCGATCAACGAGGAAATGAACATCCAGAAGATCAAACCTTTTGTCGAGAAGTCGGAATTGACGTTTAAAATTTCTGCCTTCGATTTGCGCACCAAAGAAGGTCAAAAGCAGATCGATTACCGTTTGGCGTTCCGCTACGGGGGCGGTGAAGTGTTGGATCTGCTGTTCCGTGCAGATACCAAGCGCGTATCGGCGTCGTCCTCCACTCCATACAAGATCGGTTTTGTACGTTCCTTCGAAGAGATGCTGGGATTCAAGATGGATTTCGGCAAATATGTCGACTTGATCCTTGAAGAAGATGAACATGTCAAGAAGGTCATGAACAGCAAGGAGCTTCGCCAATACGCGATGGAAGCGTACGAGGGCGCTGTCGCTACACCGAACGACGAAATGCCGGATGGAGAAAAGGGCACGCTGATCGAAATCGAGCTCAACCAAGAGCAGATGTTGAAAGCACAGAAGGTGCTGGTCGACTACTATTTCGAAAAGGAAGATCTCTACAAACTGATCGAGACCAAGGTGAAGAATGTGGTTCAACTGCTTCTCGATTCCGAAGATTACCGTTTCTTCTCGGATTCGGACGAGCCGATCAGAGACCTTTTGGCACAGATCGAGTCGGGTGAATTCAAAGAGAAGGTGGATGATTCCTTCCGGCAATTGCGTGACGACATTGAGGATGGCAACGCGTTCAACATCGACGACCAAATCGAAAGCGCGGGACTGCCGGCCGAGTTCGCCGATCTGATGAAACAAAAGATCACATTGAAGTATTGGATCAAAGACGGTCGCGTCGCATTTATGAAGACGACGTTCAAGACGCCGCTCGGGCCGTTGTCGATGCAAGTGAAGTACGATTATGAACCGAAGCAAGTCAAAATCAAAGACAGCGATGCGACGGTCGATCTCGACAATCTCGACATCATGGGGATCGTCCAAGGTTTTGTCGCCGGCTTAAATGAAAATCAATACGCAACCGAGTTGTTCCAGGATCTCTCGGATGCAACCGGATCGGAGATCACTCCGGATTCCTTGCTGATGCTTCTCATGATGGGAATGCGTTCGTTTTAATTGAGGTGGAACATGCTGAATATCATTAAGTTTTACGAAAGTCAATTCGATCTGTCCGTGATCAAGAAATTGCCGATCACGGACAAGTTCCGTCTCGTTGAGTACATCAAGATGATGGGTAAGATCAACGATCGCTACATCGAAGGCGGGATGAAGGCCGTAAAGGAATGCGAATTCTTCACCAAGGACAAGACCTTGAATCTGATTCTTTCTTGGGTCGATGTCGGAGTTTCGCAAGATATGATGGGCCGCTTGGT
>JAUMWO010000172.1 GCA_030529605.1 Bacillota bacterium
GGCTGACCGGCTGCCTGCGCGATCGGGACGCGCGGAAGAACCACCGGAGTCGGCATTCCCCTTCGAATCCCTCTCGTGGCTTGAATCGGACGCACCGGAGCCCGCGGCAGACGTTCCCGTATCGGAAGTCGGCTTTTCAGTCGGCGTTTTTCCCTCATCGGCCGAACCCGATTTTTCCTCCACATCGATGAGCTTCACCATTTCGACGACCAAAGCTTCGACCTCGTCCGCCATGCCTTTGAGTGATTCGACATATTCCCCATGGACAAAACGAGTCGCAGACGGGCCGGTCGCAAGTCCTTTCGCGACTTCATCATTGTCCAGATAGGAGCCGAGCCCGATGCCTTCCGTCTTGAGTTCCAAATTGTGCGCGTCAAACGCGACGATCAGATAGCTGACACCAAAGCGTGTTCCGCCGTCATCGAATCCCGGTTGGTAGCGCTCATGATACCACTTCATCACATCGTCCAAGGTCCCCGGATCGCGTTGATATGCCTTCTCTCCATAGAACACGAAGCTGATATCGATTTGATGACGTTCGCCGATCTCGACCAAGCGTCGACTCAAATCCGTCACATGACCCAGGCCCAGTTCGATGACTCCGACGTCGATGACGCGCGATTGGTTCGGATTGACCCAGCCGGCAGTCTGCGCAAAGCCGGGAGCACAAAGCGACGCGCAAACAACGAAAATGACAAGCAGTCCGCTCAGCACAAATCGCTTCATCTCATACCTCGATATCGGATGTAATCCAAAAATTCGTCCATCGCTTCCACCGACTGCTCCTCACCGTCGATCTCCAGCCCCTGCAGGACAAAACGATAATTCAGTACCGGTCGATACTCTTCCTCGTAACGGTACACCGCCCGAAACGGTCGGATTGCGCCTTCGTCAAGATACACTTTCCCCGCGAAGCCGGATTCTCCACGCACCACCACAAGGACATCACCGTCCCATTTGGTCTCGACATCGAAGGAAACATCCGACACGGCCGTTTCCCACATCTCGACGACATTGTAATAATAGTCCAAATAGGAGTTCTCAAAACGATGCCGGACCGTCCATTCATTCCAAAAATAGATTCCGGTCGCCAGCAGAACCCCGAGCAACAACGCACCGATCAGCACCAAGACTCCGATCGGTCGATCCTCCAATGTGGCAGGGTCCTCCCGCGAGATCAACATCTCTCCACAGGTGCGACAATAGCGGACATCTTCCGGCATCGTGGCACCGCAACTCTTACATCTCATCCTTGCTCCTTTTTCTGTTGAATCCGTTCTTACTATACTGATTTCACCCTCCGCTGTCCAGCGCAAGGCGGGTTTCGTCCATCTTTGCTCCGGAATCGCGATCGACGCCCCTGCAATTGCAATCCTTTTGACCCTCAAGAAGCAGTTTTTTTTGTTCCAAAACTTCTCCTTGAATAATTCCCTCGCTATGCTATAATTTTATCCGGCGTGGATTTAGTGTTACTAAACAAATCCATTAGTATTATGTGTTTGGGGAGAAGAAATGAAGGGGACCAGAAAGATCAAATTGCACGGGTTTAACAACCTGACAAAGACGTTGAGCTTCAATATCTACGACATTTGCTACACGCGTTCACCGGAAGAGCGGGAAAAGTACATCGCTTATATCGACGAACAATACAATGCGGAACGTCTCACAGGCATTTTGTCGACGGTCACCCAAATGATCGGCGCACACATTCTTAATGTCGCAAAACAAGACTACGATCCGGAGGGCGCTTCGGTCACGATTTTGATTTCAGAAGACGAAGTGAACCCCGAAAACATCGATCCGTCGTGCAACCGCGGCGTATTGGTCAACATCCCGCAACATGTCGTCGGCCATTTGGACAAGAGCCACATTACGGTGCACACCTATCCGGAATACCATCCGGATAACGGGGTATCCACCTTCCGTGTCGACATCGATGTATCAACTTGCGGTCGAATTTCCCCGCTCAAAGCCCTCAATTTCCTGATTGACAGCTTCGATTCGGACATCATCACGGCGGACTATCGCGTCCGCGGTTTTACACGCGACGCCAACGGACAGAAGATCTTTATCGACCACAACATTCACTCGATTCAGAATTACATCGCCAAGAAAACCCTCGATCGCTACCAGATGATCGACGTTAATGTCTACCAGGAGAACATCTTCCACACCAAGATGCGTATCAAGGATCTGAATCTGGACAACTATCTCTTCGAGGTGAAAAAGGACGATCTGACGGTCAAAGAAAACCGCGACATTATGAAAAAGCTGGAAAAAGAAATCAACGAAATCTATTACGGCAAAATCTTCGGACGCTGACATGAGGAAACGCACTCCCGTTCTCGACCAAACGAAAACCCCC
>JAUMWO010000015.1:0-14846 GCA_030529605.1 Bacillota bacterium
GTTACCTCAACTGATGCGAAATGGATGTGCGCTGCCGGACAATGGATGACCCGACGGATGCTTGATCCGAGAGATCGGAACGCCCGTCACGCACGCTCGATGCGAAGAAACAGCTCGGTCAGCCTTGCCGTGAGGCCCCAGATGATGCGGTCGCCGTACGGATAAATCAATACGGGATAGGACGCGCCTCGAAAGTCATAATTTCGACCGTTCGGAATGTATTCAAACGGGAAATCATCCGACATCACGAAATGCGATGAGACGCGGTAGCGTTGCGGTTCGTGGGCTTGCAGCCAGCGGAGGGGGACCGTAAACAGTTCTTCGACCTCGTCCTCGGAGGGACGAAGGGATGCAAAATCGACGCGAATCCGAGCAACAAAGCAGTGGATCAGATTCTCAAAACTGGTGTTGAGGGAGTCGATCCGACCGAGAATCTCCATCTGATCGGCTCGGATGCCGAGCTCTTCGCAGGTTTCGCGGATGGCGGTCTCGCGCTCGGTTTCTCCTTCTTCCTTGCGGCCGCCGGGAAACGAGATGTCGCCCGGCTGCATGCGAAGTTTCGAAGAACGCTTCTCGTAGAGGATATGCGTTTCCCCATCCACCTCGATCAAAGGAATCACTACGGATGAAACACGACGCACGCCATAGACATTGGGTTGATAGTCACGCAGTTTCGTTGCGATAATGTCGTATTTGTCCACAGTTCTCCTCTACCATTCCCGTAGGAACAAGTATATAATATCGATAGCTTTTATGTCGATTTTTCTTATGATACCATAAAACGCCGGATCTTTCAGTAGCAATCGTGGAGGCAAAATGTACTGGCTTTTACTCTTTATCGTGTTTGCGAAGGTCGTCGAAGTCACGATGGCTACCGTTCGCATTGTCCTGATCACCAAGGGGGAGCGCAAGATCGGCTCGATCATCGCTTTTTTTGAGGTGGCGCTCTGGGTCATATTGGTCAGCACCGTGCTCAAGGATGTGACCGACGAACCGCTCAAGATCGTCGCTTATTCGCTGGGCTTTGCGATCGGGAACTACCTCGGCAGCCTCGTGGAAGAAAAACTGGGCATCGGCGTGTCCGAAATGCAGACCATCGTCAAGGAAGAAGACGGCAAGGCGGTGACGACGGCGCTGCGCGAAGCCGGATTTGCCGTCACGGTCGTCAAAGCGGAAGACAAAAACTATCCGCGCGAGATGCTCATCATGTATGTACCGCGCAAACAGATTCATAAATGTGCCAATATCATTCGCGGCGTCCAGGAAAATGCCGTGATCACGATCTCCGATAAAAAGCCGATTTACGGCGGATACGGGATGCTGCGCAAATGATGCATCCATTTATCATACCGGTTCGTGAAGTTCGGGTCGGAAATGCCGACCTAGGGACGGTCGGCTTCGGGGGGGCGCATCCCTTTGCCGTCATCTCGGGTCCTTGCTCCGTGGAAAGTGCCGAATCCATCGTCACGATCGCGCAAGCGGTGCGCACCGCCGGTGCGGTGATGCTCCGCGGAGGGGCGTACAAGCCGCGCACGCGAGCCGGTTCCTTTCAGGGACTGGGTCAGAAGGCGCTCGATTATCTGCTCGAAGCCAAACGACTTACCGGACTGCCCGTCGTCACCGAAGTGATCGAGATCGCGCAGATCGATGCAATCGCACGCGTCGCAGACCTCATCCAGATCGGTGCGCGCAATATGTACAACTATCCGCTGCTGCGCGAAGTCGGCAAGCTCGGGCTCCCCGTGTTGCTCAAGCGCGGCCTTTCCGCCACCATCGACGAGTGGATCGGCTCTTACGAATACATCGGGCATGACCGAGTGATCTTTTGCGAGCGCGGTGTGCGGGGATTCGATCCCTCGACGCGCAATCTGCTGGATCTGACTTCGGTGCCCATCGTCCAAAAACGCACGGGGCTACCCGTCATCGTCGATCCGAGCCACGGCACGGGACGACGCGATCTCGTTGCGCCGCTGACCTTTGCTGCGGAAGCCGTCGGGGCCAACGGCGTGATGATCGAAGCCCATGTCTGTCCGGACGATTCCATTTCGGATGCGGATCAAACCATTTCCATCGAGCAATTGGAACAAATCATCCACCATATTCGGAGATAGATATGCGGGACACGAACGCTGTGCATATCGCAATCTGTGATGATGAGCCTGCGATCCGCCGCTCTCTGTGTGAGATGACGGAACGCTGGGCGCAGGGGCATGCGCTTCCTCCGGTCCGGATCGCGGAGTACGAATCCGCCGAATCTTTTTTGTTTGAATACGAAGAAACGAAATCCTGCGACATCCTGCTTCTCGACATCGAAATGGGGGCGATGAACGGCATCGACCTGGCGAAGACCCTGCGCGAGAAGAACAAAACGCTCCAAATCGTCTTTGTCACCGGATATGCGACCTATTTCCCGGAAGGCTTCGAAGTCGACGCCCTCCACTATCTGCTCAAACCGGTTTCGGAGCAAAAGATCGCACAGGTGTTGGACAAGGCATTGTCGCGCCTGGATGTGCGCGATCAAATGCTCACGATCCGTGAGCCCGGGAGCGTCTCACAAGTGCCGCTCTCGGAGATTCGTTACATCTCGGTGCAGGGGAATTATGTGACCATTCATGCCGATCGTGACTATACTTTCAAACAGAGTCTCTCCGAGCTCGAGAAACAGCTCGATCGACGCTTTTATCGCCTCGGGCGGTCCGAAATCGTGAACCTGCAACATGTCCGCAGCACGACCAAGAAGGAGACCGTCTTGACCGGAGACATCCGAATCTCTCTCCCTCGCGGCGCATCCGAAAAACTCGTCGCGGCGATCGTCTCGTTCTTTTAGGAGTTCCTATGTTCTTCCACAACTTTTTTGCACGGCGTTCGGTCGCGCGGTATCAACAGGAACTGATCGCTTCGCATTTCCAAGAAGTCGAGAGCATGTACGGCGAAATGCGCGTCTGGCGACACAATTATCGCAATCACATCCAGATCCTCAAGAGCTATGCTCAAGAGGGAGACGTCGAAGCGATTCGTAGCTACCTCAGCGAGCTGGAGGAGGATCTCGAGTCGATCGCACCGTCGATTCGCACGGGGAACCGGATGACCGACGCCATCGTCAACAGCAAGATCGCGCTCGCGCGTGCCGAAGGGATCGATGTCACCTGCGACGCGCATGTTGCGGTCGCTCTGACCACCCCGCAGATCGATCTGTGCACCATCATCGGCAATCTCTTTGACAATGCCATCGAGGCCTGCAAAGCGCTTCCCGAAGGCGATCGCCGGATTCGGATTTACATGGATATGAAGAACACCCAGTTTTATCTCTCCTTCACCAACACCACGGGGTCCGTCAAGCAGCGCAAAATCGACGGTCGCTTTCTGTCAACCAAGCGCGGCGGGGGCGGGATCGGGCTCTTCACCATCAATCGACTGGTGCAGAAGCATCGCGGCTATGTCTCGCACAACAGCGAGGACGGCGCCTTTACGACCGAGATCTTGCTTCCGCAATAGACCAGCTCCGCTGTAGATGCGGAGCAAGGCGGGGCACGGAGCGTGCGACGGGGCATCGGTGGATGGAAACGCGCGCCGATTGCAATTCGTCCCCGGAATCGAACCATTCATCCCCTTTCTGCGCGGAGGGGGATTTTTTGTATTAGGATGGTGTCAGGAGGTTGACGCATGAAACAACAGTATGGAACCGCTTCCAATATCCGCTATATGATCCGAACCGCACGAAATACCTATCCGAGCGTACTCGGCGTCGCCGCGCTGGAAAGCCTGCTCGGGATCGCGCTCGGCATCCTTGAGCTCACGATGCTCCCCGTGATCGTCGCAAGTCTGGAGAGCGGAATCTCCCTCACTCAGCTGAGCCGGATCATTCTGGGGTTTGGCGGAGCGATCTTGCTCGCGCATTCGCTCAACAAATATCTCGCCGAACTGCATCTTTACGGCCGCATCGGAGTCCGCATCTCCGTCCTGCTTGCGATACAGAAAAAATTTTTGACCACATCATATCCCAATACCGAAAACAAGGAATTCATCCAGCGCAGGGAAACCTCGATTCGAAGCAACGCGAGCAACCAGTCGGCTTCCGAGGCGATCTGGGATCTCTTCGTGCAATGCATCACCGGATTCTCGATCACGGCGATTTTGCTTGTGCTGCTGACCCGCCTACCGCTGATCATTGTCGCCATCACTGCACTGACTACGATCGCAGGCTTTCTGATCGGCAAGCCGCTCAACGAATGGGCGTATCGGCACCGCGACGAAGATGCGGAATACATCGCCCAAATCAACTATGTCAACAATCTGTATCGCGACCGGCAACATGCGAAGGAGATCCGTCTCTTCGGCATCCGCAATTGGCTCGAGGAATTGTATCACCGCGCTCTGATGCTCAGTCAGAGTTTTCATCGCCGTGCTTCACGCTACCGTCTGACTGCCGGCGTCATCGACATTGCGCTCACTGCCGTCAGAAATGGGGTGGCTTACTGCTATCTCATTCACCTTGCGCTGGAGCGCAATCTATCCACCGGCGAATTTCTGCTCTACTTCTCCGCGGTCAGCATGTTTACCCAGCACCTCATACAGTCGATGCAAGTCTTTCGCGAGCTGCACAAGGCATCCCTCGAAATCTCGAAAGTACGAGAATACCTCGATTGGCCCGATCTGTTTGATGTGAGCGGACGGCCGATCGACGAACTGATGGACGCGGTTTCCAATGGGGAAGGACTGACCATCGCGCTCGAACAAGTCCATTTCCGTTATCCCGAGGCATCCGAGGACACCTTCTCCGATCTGAATCTCCGCATCCGCCCGGGCGAGAAGATCGGCATCGTCGGACTGAACGGTGCCGGAAAGACGACCTTCATCAAGCTGATCTCCGGCATGCTCGAACCGACCGAGGGGCGGATCACCGTCAATGGGCATGACATCCGCGAATTTGACCGCAATGCGTATTATCGTCTGTTCTCCGCGGTGTTCCAAGAACATTCTCCGATACCGGGGCCGCTCTATCTCAGCATTTCCCAAAGCGAAGAAGCGGATCTCGATCGGGTCCGAGATTGTCTCGATCGCGCCGACCTCGGTCCCAAGATCGACCAACTTGCGGAGGGCATCCATACGCACATCGGACGTGAAGTGTACGACGATGCGATCGAACTGTCCGGCGGCGAGACGCAGAAATTGCTCCTCGCGCGTGCGCTGTACAAAGACGCGCCCATCCTCATTCTGGACGAGCCGACGGCAGCGCTCGATCCGATCGCCGAAAGTCGGATCTACGAGCAATACCATGCCCTCACCGAGGGAAAGACCGCGCTCTTTATTTCCCACCGCCTCGCTTCCACCCGATTCTGCGACCGCATCCTACTGATCGGCAAGCAGGGCATCCTCGAAGAAGGCACACACAACCAATTGATGCAGGCGGGAGGAGACTACGCGCATCTCTACCAGGTACAAAGTCAGTACTACCGGAAGGAGGAAGGCGATGAAAACCAAACAACCAATTAGAGCATCGCAACCGAATGAAACGCCGCAGGAAGCCTCTCGAAAGGGATCCTTCCTACGCTACCATCTCAAAGCCTATCGCACCCTCTTCCGTGCGATGCCGGATTACTTTCTCTCAGCGACGCTGCGTTCTCTGTTTACCGCGGTGTCCCCGCTGCTCACCATCTTCTTTTCTGCCCGGATTTTGACCGAACTGGGCGGCGAGCGACGTTCTGAAGTCCTGCTTCATTGGGTGATTCTGACGATTGCAGTGTTGGCGCTGACACAATTCCTCCATCAGCTGATTCAGCAGTGGCATTCCGTGTCTCAAGCGCTCTTTCCGCATCGCTATAGTCACCTGTTTTCCGACCAATGTGCAAACATGGATTATCCCGACATCGAAAGCGGCGATTCGATGCGTCGTCTCAGTCAAATCGAACAGTTTACAAATTTTATGGGAAACGGACTGCACAAGATTCAGGGGCAATATGTCGGGCTGATCGAATCCCTCACACGTATCTTGGGTTCGATTGTGCTCAGCATCTCTCTCTTCACCCATAGGGTCCCGGCGGATCGCGCCGAATCCATATGGCTGAATGCTCCGATCGTTTCCGTCGCAGTCGTCCTGATCTTTCTCGGGCTGACACTGCTCTCGTCGCATTTCGTGACCCGATCTTGGGAAATTTGGGTGAAGGAGAAAGACCGCGGCACATTTGTCAATCGTCTCTTCACTTACTTCGGATTTTTCGCGATCGATCCGTCACGCGCTCTCGATGTCCGCATCTACGATCAGGCGCCCCTCTTCATCAAAAAAATGGGCGAGAACGACACCTTCCTTCCCGGCGGATTCTTCCACAAGCTCTCGCGCGGAAAACGAGGTTTCTATATGTGGGCATCCGCAGCGATGTATAAGCTGGTCCATCTCCTCGTCGTGTTCTTCGTTTGCATCAAGGCGTGGGCAGGCGCATTCGGCATCGGACTCGTGGCGCAATACATTGGCGCGATGGGCGAACTGGCCACCGGGATGCGGAGTGCGCTGTGGATTCTCGGAGAAATGAAATACAATGTGCCGTTCTTGGAAGAAACTTTCCTCTTTTTGGATACGCCGAATCGGATGTATACCGGGACACTGACCACCGAGAAGCGGTCGGATCGAAACTTTGAAATCGAATTTCGCGATGTGAGCTTCCGCTACCCCGGAACGGAGGATTGGGCGCTCCGCCATGTGTCCTTCCGCTTCCACATCGGCGAACGACTCGCCGTCGTCGGTCAGAACGGGAGCGGCAAGACGACGATGATCAAACTCCTGTGCCGACTCTACGACCCGGACGAGGGAGAAATCTTGCTCAACGGCATCGATATTCGCAAATACAAATACGATGACTATCGCGCGCTCTTTGCTCCGGTCTACCAAGATTTCCATCTGTACGATCTTCCGATCGGTGAGAATGTCGCGACGGTTTCCAAGGGCCATCCGGATTATGACGAGAACTTGATCCGCTCCTGCCTCGAAAAAGTGGGATTCGGCGATCGATTGGCATCCCTGCCGAAGGGCATCGACACCGGCGTCGGTCACTCGCTCGACAAGGACGGGATTAAACTCTCCGGTGGAGAAGCACAAAAAATCGCGATCGCGCGAGCGCTTTATCCGAACCGCACCTTCCTGATCCTCGACGAGCCGACAGCGGCGCTCGACCCGATCACGGAATACGAGATCTACACGCGACTCAACGACATCGTCGAAGACCGAACTGCCGTGTTCATCTCGCACCGCCTTTCCAGCTGTCGCTTCAGCGACCGCGTCCTCGTGTTCGACCGGGGGATGCTCGTCCAGAGCGGCACCCACTCCGAACTGGTGAACGATGCGTCGGGGAAATATCACGCATTGTGGCATGCACAAGCTCAGTATTATACGGACGAAGAAAGAACACTGCTCGTAGAGCCGGTTTAGCAGCCGTCGGTTCCGAAACAACTCCGTAAAAAATCCCCTTCCCGAACAGCCGGGAAGGGGATTTTGCTTTGAATCAGAAATTACAATTGTTTGAGGGGCGGACCCGTGAAGCGATGATGGACATCGGCAAAATAATCCGCCTCCGCGCGATCATGCGTCGTAAACAAAATGGTCGCACGGTGCTCTTTCTGGTAGGCTTTGACATCGTCCATCAGTTCAAATTTGAGCGCTTCATCCAAGCCTTTGAACGGCTCGTCCATCAGGAGCATGGTCGGTCGAATGATCATCGCACGCGCGATGTTGACACGCTGCTTCATTCCACCGCTGAGCTCCGCCGGTCGGTGATCGGCGAATTGATGCAGCCGAACGGTTTGCATCATCGCTTCGACGCGTTCGTCGATCTCCTCTTGCGGCAGGTGCCCGCGCAGCACGAAAGCGAGATTTTCTCGCACCGTGCACCATGGGAGGAGCCGGTCCTCTTGGAAGACATATCCGATGCGAGGCGGATCGAGGCGAGACGGCTCGAGGCGAGTTCCGGCATTCCGCTCGCCGAAGAAATGGATGTCTCCTCGCTTGGGTGTCAACAGCCCTGCCAAGAGGCGAATCAAAGTCGTCTTTCCACAACCGGAAGGTCCAAACAAGCAATGAATCACGCCGCCGTCGAGGTTGAGCGAAAAATCGCGGAGGATTTCGAGGCGGTCGTGGCTAAAATCGACCGAAACCAGCTGAATTTGCGAGAGCAAGGGAACTTGTTGCCGTTTCATCGCTTCCTCCTCTGCGCCACACGGCGAATCCCCCAGCCGAAGGCATGATCAAATCCCATACTGAGCAAGACCACGATCGCCGTCCACGCGAAGAGATTCGGCGTATCGAGATAAACTTTGGCGCCATGGAGCTTTGTCCCGATGCCGTAGCGCGGATGGCTGAGCACTTCCGCCGCGACCGAAACCTTCCACGCGAGGCCGAGTACGGTCGTCATCGCAGCGATCAAATAGGGCTGAATGCTGGGTAAATAGACGCGAAGAAAACGCTCCCAGCGCGTCACACGAAACACGCGCGCCATCTCCACCAAGTCGCGGTCCACCGCCCGAATCCCCGTCGACACATTGTTCCACACGATGGGCAGACACATCAGGAATGAGATGAAAATCGCGACATGATCCGATTGAAACCAGATCAAGGCGATGATAATGAAGGAGACGACGGGCGTCGCCTGAATCACCGCAATCACAGGTCGCGTCAGTCTGCCAAAAACCGGGCTGAACGCCGAAGCGATCCCTCCCAATCCACCGACTGCTAGGGCAAACACGATGCCGAACAGAACGCGAACCACAGAATTTCCGACGATGAGCCAAAAATCCGGTGTGTGCAGTAGAGCCCGAATTTCCGCCACAACAGCAAAAGGGGACGGGATGATCACATCCCGTCCGACCCCATGATATAGGATTGCCCAAACGGCAAGCCAAAAGCAAGCGATTCCAATCGATATCAGAACCGCCTTCGTTCTTTGTTTAGTCTGCGTTGAAGAAGAATCCTTCATCCGGCAGTTTGCCTCCTACAGATTTCGGATTGCCTTCGTGGAGGATCGTCAACACCTTCTCGACTGCCGGGCGCGCTTCCCAAGCAGGAATCATCACCATGCTCGCACGAGGAATCGCAGCCTGCGCTACTGCAGCCTTCGGCATGATCCCATGCTTCTCGATCAGAGCGCCGCCGACTTCCGGATTGCCGGTCACGACTTGAACGGATTTTGCATACTCTGCGAGGAATGCGAGAACCGCTTCTTTGTTCTGCTCGGCAAATTCCTTCTGAACGATGACGACACCTGTCGTCAGAGGTGCGCCGTCATTGACTTTGCCCCACTCTTCCGTGACGTTGAGCGCAACGCGAACGTCTTTGTTTTTCATCAGAACCGCAGTGACAAACGGCTCCGGAAGGAGTGCCAGTTTGACATCACCCGATGTCATTGCCGCTGCAAGCTCGGAATGCTCCGCTTTGTAGTCGATCGTCACATCGGTCAGATTGTTTTGCGCAAGCACATGACCGAGCACATACTCCGGCATTGCGCCTTTTCCGGTCGAAACCATCGTCTTGCCGGCCAGATCGCCGATTTCTTTGATCTCTTCACCGTTTTCAAGCACGTAGAGAACGCCGAGCGTATTGACTGCGAGCAGTTGAATCTTGCCTTCTGTCTTGTTGTACAGGACGGAAGCGAGGTTTGCAGGCACCGCCGCGATATCGACTTCGTTCTTGATCACTTTCGCTACGACATCTTCCGGAGCTCCGGCGAGTTCAAAGCTGTAGTGATTCTTGGTTTTTTCCTGTTCATTGCGCTCCATCAGAGCAGCCATTCCCATACCGGTTGGTCCTTTGAGCGTAATGATGCGAATATCCTTGCCCTCGACATTTGCAGTCGCAGATGCCAGAAGATCCGGAGCGGCCGTCGTTTCCGTCGCCGCCGCAGTGGTCGGCGCCTCCGTCGTCGACGCTTCGGTCGCTGCTGCCGTAGTTGGAGCTTCCGTCGGCGCCGCAGTAGTCGGAGCCGGATTTGCGCCACATCCGGCGAGCAATGCCAGCACGAGAACGAGCGCCAAAATACCCTTAAATTTTTTCATTGTATTCTCCTTTGTTCCCTGTGTTGAGAGGGATTCTCAATACGCCAACCATTATACGAATTTCAGTTCGCCATGTCAAACATGAAAAAGAGCCGCTTGCCGTGATGCAAACAGCTCGATTCGATGCGATGCGCCCGGATCGGACGCGGTCCGAAGACCTTTATTTCATAAAGAGTGGATTGATCACCTGGAAAACCACGAAGAATACCGTCGTGATCACCAAACCGATATAGCGGGGATAATGCACCGGCTCGGCTCCCGCGCGATTGATGTGATAGTGAGCCGAAAGCCCCAACACCATATCCGTGAGTGCCAACAGATACATCAATACGATGGTGATGCTGAAAATCGTTCGAACATGGATCATTCCGTTGCCGATCAGACGACCGAGCATTTTCATATCTCCGATGTTGCTGACGAGTGTACCGTTGGCGGCCGCGATGCCAAACTGAGCGAGGATGGCGACGACGGCGAGAAACACGAACAGCTTGATCGCCGTGATATACCAGCTCTTACCGAAGCTGCTCTCCGAAAGCAGCATCTTACGCAGAGGATGGATCACGCGTTCATGCGTTGTGTCATAAGCGAGCGAAGAAATATTTGCGATATCGCGCCCCAAAATATTGCGTACATTGGATTTGTCTTCGACGAGCATCGATGCGTCAGGGCGACGAGCCAGCTCAAAATAGCGGTCTCGCGTCTCTCGATCCGCGCCCTCGACATGGAGCACCTCACCAAACTTCAAGAAAATACTCAAGGCATACTTGATGTTTCTATTTTTTTCAGACATAGATTCCTCCAGCAATCATTATAGCATAAGCCCAATTACAAATTGCAAAAATGCGTGTACAATAGGAGCATAAGGAGGTACCTATGTCTCATTCAACAACCGCTCTCGTACGGCTACTCGACCGAGATCCCGACTTCATCATCGATCTCCGTTACGCGACAGCCAACAACTTTACGGGTAAAGTGATTTATGAATCGGGCGAGTGTTATATTCACCCGGGAACTGCGGACATGCTGATCCAAGCGCGCAATCGATTTCGCGAGCTCGGTTACCGCGTGAAAGTCTGGGATGCCTACCGGCCGCTAAAGGCGCAGCGCACACTGTGGGATGTCGTCCCCGACGATCGTTTCGTCGCTCGTCCGCCGGATATGAGCCGGATTCGTGAGTTTCGCGCTTCGCATCTCAACGGAATGTGCGTCGACATCACGTTGACCGACCTCGAAGGAAATGAACTGGTCATGCCGACCGAGTTCGACGAATTCGGCCCGCTCGCCGGACTCGAACGCAATGATCACGACACCGAGGGATACCGCAATGCCAAGTTGATGTGCGATGTCATGGAATCCGTCGGCTTCGAATCCTACGACAACGAGTGGTGGCATTTCTTCGATCGCCGCTCCACACCGACCCCTTATCTCGATATTGACATCAAAAAATAAGAAGCATATAATGGCAGACGAAGATTCCACACTTTAATTTGACACGAGAGGTCAGCAAGGAGGAAGTATGCGTCACTTAATTGAACCGGAGGATTTTAGCCTGCTCGAGATGGAGGAACTCGTCGATCTCGGGTTGAAAATCAATCAAAATCCATCCTTATTCTCAAAAGCGTGCTCGGGAAAAATTCTGGCATCGCTTTTTTTTGAGCCCAGCACCCGGACGAAGTTCAGCTTCGACTCGGCGATGCTTCGACTCGGAGGCAACATCATCGGTTTCTCCGATGCGTCGACAAGCTCGACAAAGAAAGGCGAGAGTCTCGCCGATACCATCCGCGTGATGGGATTCTACTCCGACATTATCGTCATGCGCCACCCGCAGGAAGGCGCACCGAAGCTCGCGAGTGAGTATTCGAGCGTTCCGATCATCAACGGCGGCGACGGCGGGCACCAACACCCGACCCAGACCTTGACCGACTTGATCACAATCAAGCATTACAAAGGCAAAATCGGCGGACACAAGGTCGCATTTTGCGGAGACCTGCGCTATGGTCGCACGGTCCACTCCTTGATTCGTACCTTGGCGCGCTTCGGTTCCAAAGAGTTTTATCTGATCTCTCCGGAAGAACTCCGTCTGCCCGACTCCCTCAAGCGTCAATTGAAAGAGCGCTACGATGTGCGCCTGATCGAACTCTTCGACATGGACGATGTCATGCCGGAGATCGACGTACTCTATATGACGCGCATTCAGAAAGAACGATTCTTTAACGAGGCCGATTACCTCAAACTCAAAAACTCCTTTAAACTCACGGCACAGAAGCTCGCGACGGCGAAACCGGATATGATCGTGATGCACCCGTTGCCGCGCGTCAACGAAATCGCCTACGAAGTCGACGATCTCCCGCAAGCGGTTTACTTTGAGCAATCGCAATTCGGTGTCTTTGTCCGTATGGCGCTGATCATGAAACTGCTTGGAGTCGCAGAATTCGAAGAGTTCCACAACCAGTACAAAGGAGGCGAAACATGCTCGAAGTAAAAGGAATTGAAAACGGAGTCGTGATCGATCACATCAGCGCCGGAAACGGAATTCGTCTCTTCAACGAACTGTTCAAAGATACCAAGCATCCGGTCGTCTTGCTGATGAATGTCGAATCGAAGGCGCTCGGGAAAAAGGACATCATCAAAATCGAGAATACCCATGAGGTCGATCTCGACCTGCTCGGTCTGATGGATCCCAACATCACGGTCAATTACATCGAAAACGAAAAACTTGTCAAGAAGGTTAAAACCGAGATTCCAACCCAAATCAAGGGAGGAATCAAATGCCAGAACCCAAGGTGCATCAGTCATACGGACGACTATGCAATCCCTGAGTTCCAACTGATTCGATCGGAAGGACGCATCGAATACGAGTGCAATTACTGCGAGGAAATCAGCGTCTATCGACTTCCTCGATAGATGCCTCGATCCACGTGCGAATCACCGCTTCGGCTGCACGAACGCCATCGACTGCAGCCGAAGTGATTCCTCCGGCGTATCCCGCTCCTTCCCCGCAGGGATAGATCGGCAGTCCGGATTTCGATTTCAAAGTCTCCGGGTCACGCAAAATACGGACCGGAGAAGACGAACGGCTTTCGACCCCGATGAGCAACGCTCTCGGATCGTCGAAGCCTTTTATTTTTCGGCCGAATACCGGCAAAGCTTCTGCTAAGGCTTCTCCGACAAAAGGAGGAACCAAGTTGCGCAGCTCGCACTCGACGACGCCGGGTTCAAATGATGTGCGGAACGAAGCAAAGTCGGTCGATTCTCCTTCCAAATCCGTCGGATTGGAGGCCGAGAACGAACGCAGGAAAGGACCGACCCTTTGTGCCGGTGCGGCATAAGGAATCCCGGCGATCCCCTTTCGGATCCGGGAAAGGCTCGCTTCGTATGCCGCCTTTTCGAGTCGCCTTTGAAACTCGACCCCCGCTAACATTCCATCATCCCCGAGATCGGACGGCTCGACATTGACCAACAACGCCGAATTGGCATTGGGATCCTTTCGCGCATGGTAGCTCATTCCGTTGACGACAAGATGCCCATGCTCGGAAGCCGCTCCAACGACCCGCCCTCCCGGACACATACAGAAGGAGTAGACCGATCGACCTTTTGACGTCGTGTACGCCAGTTTATAGTCCGAAGCGCCGATTTGCTCGGCGATCTCCGGATAGGAAGGACCATACTGCGAACGGTCGATCAGAGATTGTGGATGCTCGATGCGAAAGCCGACGGCGAAAGGTTTCCTCTCCATCGGTAGTCCGAGATCCCGGACGATTTCAAACATTTCGCGACCGGAATGCCCCGTCGCAAGAATCAACGCGTCGGTCTCCAACCACTCGATTTCAGACCATTGCTCACATAGTCTGCGGCGGATCCCGACGCGCAACGATCGCCCGGTTTCCGAATGTCCGGTCTCCAATTGCCCCGTCTCCGTCCGCGCGATCGACACGACACGAGCACCGAAGTGAATCTCTCCACCCAGTTCCTGAATGCGCGTCCGCAGATTGCGCACGACCACGGACAGGAGATCCGTCCCGATGTGCGGCTTGTTTTGATATCGAATTTCTTCGGGAGCGCCGCAGGCAACCATCTCTCGGAGCACAAAGGAGATCCGCTCGTCTTTGATCCGCGTCGTCAGCTTCCCATCCGAAAATGTCCCGGCTCCGCCTTCTCCAAACTGGACATTGGAGTAAGGATCCAAAACCCCCTTGGCCCAAAAATCCGCGACCTGCCGGCTCCGCCGATCGACATCCGCCCCTTGCTCCAAAACGATCGGTTTCAATCCGGCATAAGCGAGCTGCAAAGCTGCAAAGATCCCTGCAGGTCCAAATCCCACTACGACGGGACGCACCTTATGGTGCGTCCGGAACTGCGCACAAAAATCGCGCATCGTCGCACGTTCATGTACCGGTTCAAAATCCGGAGGAGCCGGATCCCATCCCTTACGGCGCAGTCGTTCGGCGATCGAATGCTTTCGTAGGGTGATATCGACCGTCAGTTTGAAATGGAGATCCCGCCTAGCATCCACCGACTCACGTACGATACGATAGGATTCGATGTCGCTCTCCGAAAGGTTCAATTTTCGAGCAAGATTCCGCAAAAGGCGGGAGGGAATGTATCCTCCCTCCGGCATGCGGTCCCCTCGCTCCATACGCAATTCATGGATTCGTAGTCGCTGTGGGTGGTTCATTTTGTTCCAAATATTCCTTTAAATCGATCATTCCGAGCTTCTTGGCGCGCTCGATCACCTCCGCATCGCTGATGCGGCTCTCAAACCGTTGATTGTCAAAGTAGAGTGTCATCAATCCGCCGATCATCAAGGAAAG
>JAUMWO010000015.1:14856-21201 GCA_030529605.1 Bacillota bacterium
ACCAACGATCAACAAGAGAAAGACCAGCAAAAGTTTTCGCGTACTCAGAAGGATTCCGTTGAGCTGCATGATTCACCTACTTTTCGCCTGCTATTTGTGTAAGGTTTTAATCACTTCCCAGATGTCCGGGGTCTCGTAGTCGCGACGCCATCCGGCGACGCCACCCAGTTGAAACTCGTCGACCAAAGTGAGTTTCAGAGCGATCGTCTCCGCATTCTCGACCCACATCTTGTATTGCAAATTGTCTTCGTAACGGTTCGCGAAGAACAGACCGGATGCCTCATCCCAGTTCACAGTAAACTGCTCTTCCCGCAGGAGTTCCTCCTGATCGAGCATCGTGATCGCCGACGACTTGAGCGTTACCTTGGTCGGGTTGTCCGGATTCGTCGTCTCAACCCACAGCCGCGTGTAAAACGGCAGTCCCAACACGAGCTTCTGCGGTTCGACCATATCCTTCAGAATATTCATATGGTATTTGACCCAACCGAAGGAGGCGACAGGACCGGCCACCGGACTCGACGCATAATGCTCGTCGTAGGTCATGATCACGAGATAATCGACAATCACCCCGAGCGCCGCATGGTCGTAGCAGCGCGACCAGTTGTCCGCTCCTCCTGTCACTGTGACATCGGCAGAAATCATAATATTTTTCTTGCGCAGTTCAAACGCGAGCATGTTGACGAAATTGGTCAATGCATCCCGGTCTTTGAGGTACACATGCTCAAAGTCGACATTGATTCCGTCATAACCATGACGAACGGATTCTTCGACCAAGAAGCGAATCGCTTTCTCTTGGGCACTCAGCGATGCCAAAAATGCCGATGTCGCTTGGATGTCCTCAAATTCATTCTTGAGAAGCGGCCAGATCTCGTATTTTCTCGATCTCGCCCAAGCGATGTACTCTTCGCCGGCCAGATCGGAAACATCCCCTGCCGTTCCGTCAATCGTATACCAAGTCGGCGAAATCGCGTTCAAGCCCGGCATATCCGGAATCTCAGCAGTGTCCGGATTGAGTCCGTATACACCTTCCCAAGTCAAAACCAGTGGCCCGCGCTTTGCATAATCGAGTCGTTTTCCCTGAGGAATCTTCGCTTCGCTGCGCTTCACTTCCGGGAATGTTTCACTGCGCGTGATACCGTAAAGACCCTCTTCCCCATAATAGCGAACGAAACCGGGATGCTCCGCATCTTCATACACATAGCCCTCACCATTCGTTTCGCCGTAATACGGAGTCTTGTCACTGAAATCGAACAATTTGCGCTCCGTCTGCTCCGAAGCGATCACCCAATTTGCGGTTGGAAACAGCTTGGTCTCGATCGGAGCGGCTGCGCGCGGATAAGAAATCCGCTCATGCGTCACATACATCGAGCCTTCCGGGAAACTTTGGACCCGGACACCGACACGCTTTCCGGCATCAAATGCATTCAAATCCGCAGCGGAAAGATAGAGAACGTCACCGAATGAGCGGAGCTCGACCCGAGCATCAACGGGAGACCCGTTGACCACGACCTGTTTCTCCGTAATCGCGATGCGATCCTCCAGAGTTTGGATCACCAGAGTCTTCGCGTCGCGATAATACATCGCCGACACATCCGCAGCCCGCAGCGATTCCAGGGTCACGAACTGGCGATCGGCGAGTTGAAGCAGCGCTTCCGAATTGGGGTCTTCCGTTACGGTGGATTCATCCAAATAGAAGACGAGAGCGGGAGGAGAGGTCAATTCAAATTCGTTGATCAACGCGCCTCGAATCTCGCCGAGCAGCCCTGTAAAATGAAGCATTGCCAATGTCACGAGGAGGAAGAGCAATGCTATGAGCAATTTTTTCATCTAGCACCACTTTCGAAGTCGTTTGACAATTCGCTCGACTCCCAACACTTCCGCCGTCAGCGCGAGATCCGGTCCATGCACCGAGCCCGTCAGCGCGACACGAACCGGCATAAAGAGATCTTTGCCCTTATACCCGGTCTCCGCCTGCACTTCCTTCAACATCGCTTTGAACGCGTCGGCTCGCAGATCGGTCAAGGAACTGCATTTGTCGCAGATCGTTTGCGCAAGGATCGGAATCTGAGGCAGAGCCAAGATCGCCTCCGCTTCCGCATCCTCCGCCAGTACTTCATCCGCATTAAAAAAGGCGTAATAGTCTCGGATCTCGTCGAGACAGCCGAGCCGCTCGCGCAGCAGAGATATGATGTGACGAAGCTTGTCGAAATCCCTCTCAAACGAATCTTCCGTCGTGTACCCGGATTCAATGAAGATGTCGCGACTCAAATCCGTCAAGCGATCGAGATCCGCTTGGCGCAGATAGTGATTGTTCATCCACTTGAGCTTGTCGATGTCAAAGATCCCGCCGGACTTGGAAACGCGGTCAAAGGAAAACTTTTCGATCATCTCCTCCATCGTCATAATCTCGGAATCTCCCTCCGGAGACCACCCGACCAACGCGATGTAATTGACCAATGCTTCCGGCAGATACCCTTTCCTACGGAAATCCTCGACCGCCACGTCTCCCTGTCTCTTGGAGAGTTTCTTTTTGTTGGTTCCGAGAATGACCGGCAGATGCACATGCGCCGGGGGTTGCCATCCGAACGCCTCGTAGAGATAGATGTGCTTCGGCGTCGAAATCAGCCATTCATCTCCGCGCAAAACATGGGTGATCCCCATCTCATGGTCGTCTACGACGACCGCCATATGATAGGTCGGGAACCCGTCCGATTTCATCAGAACCTGATCATCCAAATCATTGGTGTTGACGGAAATATCGCCTTTGATCAAATCATGAAACTCGATGACTCGATTCTCCGGCAATTTGAGGCGCACGACATGCTCCTCGCCGGCAGCGATGCGACGCTGTACTTCCTCCATGCTCAGGTGACGACAGTGTCCATCGTATTTCGGGTTCTCCCCTCTCTCCGTCTGCTGCGCCCGCACCTCTTCCAATCGCTCTTTCGAGCAGAAGCAACAGTATGCATGCCCTTGTTCGAGCAGATAATCCGCCCATTTTTTGTAGATCGGGAGCCGTTGCGATTGGATATAAGGTCCCTCGTCATGGTGGACTCCGGCCCAAGCCGATGCGTCAATGATTCCTTCGATCGCACCTTCGACCAATCGTGTTTGATCCGTGTCTTCGATTCGCAAAATATACTTTCCGCCCGTCTGCTTCGCAAACAGATAGTCATAGAGCGCCGTTCTCAATCCGCCGATGTGCAAATAGCCTGTCGGACTCGGTGCAAAGCGTACTCGATTCTCCATAATCCCTCATTTCCTATTCTTCATTCTTCGTAATCTGCTAAATTCTTACCCTTTATAATACCACAAATACCAAGATCCCGACTTCAATCCTTTTTCATGATCTCGATCCGCCCGAGGTCTCTTTTCTTGATGATCTCGAGCGCGATCGATTCCTTTGCTTCGATCAGGAGGTAGGTACCGCTTTCACTCTCCTTCATCTGTTGGTCGAACCAACCCTTGACCGTCGCTTTTCCAATCGGAGAAAGTTTCCCCTCCTCGTCCACGAACAACAGGTCGATCTCCTCATCCAATCGAAGTTTCCAGCACAGAGCCTGCTCCGGTGTCAGTCGCAGCGCGGTGCGCGCATAGCCTTGTTTGGGAACATCCTCCTCGGCTCGGCGCAACAGCCCTCGATGTATTATCGTATTCGCGGCGATCGGATGCGCCGCGACATACCCCTCTTCCACATTCCAATCGGAATCCGGCGGCAACAGATCCGGATCGATTGCTTTCCACCGGATCTGCTCCTCCGTAATGGATTCACCCATCGGTATGTCTCGCATCGCAAACCGAACGGGAACCTTCGCGACCGCTTCCCCCTTGGATCCATGCATTAAGCTCAGCGCGATGCTGATCACCATCAAAGCGACCGCCACAACATAGCGTTTCATTGCAACTCCTTTCCGATGTCGAATCCGGCGACATCAATCGACCTTCAGCTGAAGCGGAAGCCGATATGAAGCGTCCACTCTCATCTGCTTCCGCCTCGCCCCCGTACTTCCGCTCATCGGATATTCGTAAGCGACGACGAGCAGATCTCCATTCCAAGTCGAATGCAGGGAATCGACAGCGGACCGAGGAAGCTCTCGCTCCAATTCCCGCGCAATCCGTGTTTCGAGGTCTCGTATTTCGATCCGCGCTTCCGAGAAGGCGACGGCATCCAACTGCGCTACGAGATTGTAGACCGTGACCTCCGTAGCGGCGAGCAAACGTTCGCGCAAATGTTGAAGCAGGGCGAAGTCATAAAGCGACTGAAAGATCGGTATCACTAGCCAAAGAAGCAGAAAAACGGTGACGATGATTGCCATCTCTCTCATTCGACGATTTTCCTCGCGAGAAATCGGCGCTGATAGCTGAGAGTGAGTGATTCCTCACCGCGCTGAAACAGCCCGGTGAGGCGGGAACGATCGAGCATCGCCGATACCTTGATCCGGATCCAATCCCCGCGCTTCACTTCACCGGGTCCCGACACATCGATCCGGACATCCCGCAGCCCGAGCGAAGCGAGGCGCTCTTGAAAGGTATCCACATCGTCGGTCGCCAGCCCATTGTTCATCTCCGCCACCAAAAGATAGTCACGACAGATTTGATCGAATGCGAGCTTGGTAAACAAAGGGAGCACAAATTCAACGCAGAGGACGAAGACGCTGAACAACGCTGCAATCAGAACGGCTGCGACTACAATTTGATCGATGCCCATTATTTCGGAAACACCTGCGAACTGACCGAGCTCTTCCACCAACTGTCCATATCGGCGATGATCCGACCCGCGAAATCACGCACTCCCGGAATCAGGACAAAAGCGGCTATGATCAACCCGATGGCGACCCCGATCAAAGAACTCAACCCGAATTCACCTTGATCTTCGACCACCAAGCGATTCAGCCAGGACGGAAACTTTCGCACACCCAGCATATCGCGTGCCCGCAACATCGCGAACTGTCGGAATCCTATGAATTTAATCATTGTTACCTCCTTGTTGAGATTATTGAAATATTACGTTCAACGAATCGATCATCTGCTGGATCATCGGCAGCAACAACGCTCCGAAGATCGCGGAACAAAAAAGGAACACGGCGGTAAAATATTGTCGTTTCATCCGCTTCGTTCGAGCGGCGAGATCGATCAGGTACTTCTGAAACAACATCCGATCGAAACGCTCGAATGCTTCTCGTCTGAGACCTGCCGAGCGAATGTTTTCCAAGATCGTCAGGAAAGTTTCTCCGTCCGCACCGATCAAAATAGGGCGGAGCAGTTCGATCGCCGCTCGTATTTCGTTGCTGTTCGTCAGCGCCTCCGCCATGCGATACAACACGGCGCGCAGCCGTGGGTGATCGGTCACACGATAGAGCTTCGCCAAACTGTCTTCGGCTCTCGCTTGAACACCGGCTTGAAGATACAAAAACTTGTAGAGGCGATAGTATTCGGCGCTGCTGACCAAAAGCGGACGAAATTGCGACTGCACCTTTTCCGTTCGAGGGACATAACGAAGCAAACGATGCTGAATCCGACATTCCAAGCCAAGGATCGTCCCCCCGATCAGAGCCATCAGCAGGGGCATCATGTGTTCCTCCCCGCGCGAGCGAGCACCCACACTCCGCTCGCCGCAACCATTCCGAACATTCCGAGAACCACAGGATGCCTCGTAAAATAATCGGTGACCACCGGGTTTTTGTACAGGATTTGAGAAGCCGTATACAGGAGCAGCAACATGCCGAAATAGGTCATCCAACGATCGTTCTCAAGCTCGGTCCGACTTCGGTTCCATTCCGTCTGGATCGAGATATAGTCGTTTTCGATTTCCCTCAACAGTTCCAGGCCATCTCCCCAACTTTCTGCAATATGTTCCAAATTCATAAAGATATAACGAAGATAGGGATGATGCACTTCTCTCTGCACCGATGCGAACGCTTCCCGACGATTTCCCAAAAGGCGTACCCGAAGATTGAAACGCTGCAAAATTCGGCGAATCTCGACGGATCGAATCGACTCCGTTGCCAGTTCAAGGGCGCCAAAGAGATTGCTGCTCACTGCCATCCGCGCATTGAGCACATCCAAAAACACGATGATGCCGCGATCGATTCGCCTTCGCACCTGAATGCGGCGAAATTCAAACACAAGGACGGGAAACAGCGCAATCATGAACAATGCGACCGGATCCAGATGTCGAACCCACGCAATAAGAGTCAGTAAATACAATGGATAGAGGCGAATCACTTCCCACGATAGGATCCCATCCCACTGCGTCTGAACGAGATAGCGGAGCTCCAACCATTCGCGCCAATCGCCCCGCAAACCGAAAGAATGGAGTCCGATCGGTGCCATACGATGCGGAAT
>JAUMWO010000016.1 GCA_030529605.1 Bacillota bacterium
TGACCACGATCACAAGGACGAGAAGGATCATGACCACGATCACCACGGAGTGGACCCGCATTATTGGCTCGATCCGGCCAATGCGCAGATCATGGCCAATGAAATCCTGTACACGATGATCGAATTGCTGCCGGAGTTTGAAATGCAATTGCGCAACAATGCCGCTCCGCTGCTTCGCGATCTCGAAGAGCTCGATCGTGTCCTCGCCGAGCGCACCGCCAAGTTGGCGCAGCGTCGCATCGTGACGGGCGGGCACTTCGCCTTCGGTTACTTTACCGAAAAGTATGATTTGGAAGCGATCTCACCGTTCGAGAATCTATCGCCGGACGCGGAGCCGTCCCCTCAGAAACTTGCGGAGATCGTCGACTATGTCCGCGACCACGAGGTCAAAGTCATCTTCCACGAAGAATTGCTCGATCCGAAGATCGCACAGATGATCGCGACCGAGACCGGTGCCAAGATGCTCCAGCTCCACGCCGCGCACAATGTCTCCAAAGAAGAGCTCCAACACGGCGTCACCTATGTTCAAATCATGATTCAAAATATGAAAAATTTGGAAGAAGGTCTCGGTGTCAAGTAAAACGCCGCTGCTGCGCGTTTCCCATCTCGCTGTTCGCTATGCGCATTGTCAGGTCCTCGACGATGTGAGTTTTGTCGTGGAACCCGAGGACTACATCGGCATCATCGGCCCCAATGGCGCAGGCAAATCCACCTTGGAAAAGGCGATTCTCGGTTTGATTCCGATCGACAAAGGCGTCGTCGAATTCGCTCCGGGCACTGTGGTCAGCTATTTGCCGCAGCTCTTGCCCGGAGAGAACGCCGGGTTTCCCGCCAAGGTGCGCGAGATCATCGGCACCGGCTTTCTCGGCCAACGCGTTTCCCAAGCAGAGCGTCGCCGCCGCATCGATTCCCTGATCGACCGATTGGAGATCGGAGCGCTGCAACGCAAATTGATCGGGGAGCTGTCCGGCGGCCAATTGCAGCGCGTGCTGCTGGCGCGTGCGCTCGTCCGCAAACCCGATCTGCTCTTTCTCGACGAGCCGACCTCCGCCTTGGATGCCCAAGTGCGCGAGACCTTTTATCGCCTGATCGACGACATCAACCGCAGCGAGAAAACCGCCATCGTGTTGATCTCCCACGATCAAAACCGCATCTGTTGCCACGCCAAGAAGATCCTCGATCTCGACGGGCGCGTCAAATTCTTCGGCGACATCGCCGCCTTTGACCGCTACAAAAAGGAGACCCAACATGTTCACGACCATCGCTGAGATGCTTCGATACGGGTTCATGGTGCGCGCTCTACTCGTCGGTTGCGCTGTGGCGGTGTGCGCCGCAATTCTCGGACAATTCCTCGTGCTGCGCAAATTTTCGATGATCGGGGATGGGCTTGCGCATGTCAGCTTTGCGGCAGTCGGTCTCTCCCTCGTACTGGGAACGGCGCCCATGCTGACCGCGGTACCGATCGTGTTGATCGCATCCATTTTGATCCTGCGGCTCAAGAGCGTGCGGGGAGATGCAGCGATCGGACTGCTCTCCTCGCTTTCGGTCGCATTCGGTATCTTGGTCGCCTCCATTTCCAAAGGCTTCAATGTCGACCTGCTGAGCTATCTCTTCGGCAGCATTCTTGCGGTGACGCAGACCGATCTCTACATCGCACTCGCGTTGACCGCGGTGATCTTGGCGATCGTGCTCCTCGTGTACGAGCGACTCTTCGCATTCACCTACGACGAGACCTTTGCGCGATCGCTCGGACTGTCCGCCGGAACGGTCGATCTGGTGCTCGCGACCCTGACCTCACTCACCATCGTGATCGGAATCCGCATCGTCGGCACGATGCTGATCTCCAGCATGGTCGTGTTTCCGACCGTCACGGCGATCCAGTGGCGCTGCGGCTTTCGTCGGACGATGTTCCTCTCGGTCTTCTTCTCGCTGACTGCGGTGCTGATCGGACTCTGGGTCTCCTTTGCTTGGAATCTTCCGTCCGGTGCCTGCATCGTCTTGGTTAACGGGGTTTATTTTACGCTTTCGTTTGTGCTCAACCGCCTGATTTTGCGGCGTTAAGGAGGTCTCTTGAAAGAATTGTTTGTTCAGGTCGGCATCAAAAATACTCTGCCGCGTCGCCGGATCCTCGAGATTTTGGATGCGGCGGAACAACCGCTGACCGCGCATCAGATTGCCGATCAGCTGAGCGGTGAGATCGACCTCTCGACGGTCTACCGCACATTGGATCTGTTCACCGAAAAACAATTGGTCGTCAAGACGGTCTCATTCGGCGATGCGACCGCGGGTTATGAGCGCAACTCCGGAGAGCACCGGCACATGCTGATCTGCACCGAGTGCGGAGAAACGGCGTATTTCCGTGCCTGTCCGATTCATGCGCTGGAAAAGCAGCTGGAATCCGAAACCGGATATGAAATAAAGACCCATCGGCTTGAGCTGACGGGTCTTTGCGGGTCTTGTCGAAAAAAATAAGAGTGGATGCCTACGAACTTTACCGTGACAATGCCCCGAGAGGGGCTTTTTTCATGCTATTTTGGTCGGTAGAGCAACTGAGTGCTGTAGAGCCACTGGTCCGAATCGCGGACATGGATGCCGATCGCCGCTTGCGTGAACGCCGGATTGAGCAGGTTTTCACGATGCCCCTTCGATTTGATCCAACCGTTCGCCAGCTCGAATGGAGTGAGGTAATTGAATGCGATGTTCTCCCCGACATAGCTGAATGCGATCTTGGCTGCGTCCACACGATCCTTGAAGGTGCGTCCGTCCGGGGTCGTATGGTCGAAGAATCGCTTGGTCGCCATCTCTTGCGAGTAGGAGCGGCCGAACTCCCTTGCGACATCGGAAGGGAGGAGCGGAGCGACACCTTCCCGAGTGCGGAACGCATTGATGATCTCTTCGGACATCTTCTCGAATGCGGTGCGCTGCTCGTCGTTTTGCGGGCGCTGTTCGAAGACATCGTAGTTTCCGATGAACTCGTAGAAGAACAGATTGCGTGTCGCATGCGGATCGACGAACACGACCAGATAGCTGTTCGGCAGGATGTAGAGCTCGGGCACGCGCGGGTTGAGGGTCGTCGCCTTCAGGGTCTCGAGCGCATATTGCTTTTGGTTGACGACGGCGATCACTTTGTCCGAATTGTCGACTGCGACGACATTGAAGTTGTTGAAATTATCATGGTAGGTGTACCAGCGCACCGAAGGGTTGGTGCGGTACATCGCCTTGTAGGAGCCGGGTTCCGGAGTAAACTTGCTTCCGAGGACCGCTTGCATCGAAGCCTTCGGTTCCTGTCTCGCCTCGACGATGCGGTGAATGATGGTCGCGAATTGGCCGCGCGTCATCGTCTTGTTGACACCGAGCGTACCGTCCGAATTGCCCTTCATCAGGCCGGCACGAATCACGATTTCCGCTTCCGAACGCAGCGGTTCTTGGAGGGTGTTCCAGTCTTTGAGGGACGGAAGCTCCGCATTGGTCGGCAGTTTGAGCACAGCGACCAGCCGCGCGAGAATCGGAATGATCTCGCTCCGTAGGATCGGTTTGCCGAAGGTGGCCGGTTTCTCGTCCCCGAATTCGTTGGTTTCGAGGAGGCCGATTTCTTTGGCTTTGTCGATGTAGTTCTTTGCCCAGTACTGCGGATGATTGCTCACGGCATTCGGGATCACGCCCAAAGCGTGGAGTGCCCGAATCGCGACCGTCACAAATTGGTCACGCGTAACATTGGCATCGGGACGGAAGGTGCCGTCCGGAAATCCGTTGAGCAGATTGATCCGCCGCACCTCTTCGATGTAGCGTGCGGCCCAATGACCTGAAGTATCTTGGAATGCGAAGGCGGCCTGGGCAGTAATCAGTGTGAGAAGCAGCATCACTGCTAGGAATCGTCTTACATTTTGCATAGTTTCCCCCATGGTTTTCTGTAAGTACATTATCCGAAAAAATGTCTTAGAATTCAAGTGGAAAAAAACGAGGGCAAGGGTGATATAATCGTAGGCATGAATCGAATTCGACTGACCGAAGGACCGGTGATTCCGGTATTGCTTAAAATCGCGCTCCCGATCATGGGAGCGAGTTTCGTGCAGATGGCTTACAATCTCACGGACATGTATTGGATCGGCGACGAAGGCTCGCTGTCGCTTGCGGCGGTCGGCATCGCCGGCTTCTTTGTGTGGCTCTCGCAGGCACTCGTGCTGCTCGCGCGGGTCGGTACGGAGGTCAAGGTCGCGCAGCGGAGCGGCGCGGAGGACGAAGAAGGCGCCAGATCCTATGCGCGATCCGGTCTCCTGCTCGGCATCGGCATGGCCGTCGTCTACACGGCGCTCGTCATCGTCTTTCGCCATGCGCTGATCGGCTTTTTCAACACGCAGAATGCCTTTGTGGAAGGGGAGGCGGTTCAATACCTCACCATCGTCTCCTTCGGCTTTGTCTTTGCGTTCCTGAATCAGATCTTTACGGGGATATTCAACGCGCGCGGGAGTTCCGCCGCGCCGTTCAAAATCAATGCGGTCGGTCTGCTGGTCAATATGGTGCTGGACCCTCTGTTGATCAAGGGTTTCTGGATCGTCCCGAAGCTGGGCGTGACCGGCGCGGCGATCGCCACCGTGTTCGCGCAATTTCTCGTGACGGCGATCTTTGCCTACCAGGTCTTCGGTCGCCGCTTTCTCTTTGCTCGATTTTCTCTGCTACGCGGCGGAGAGCCGGCGCGCACGAGTTCGGACATCCGGGACATCACCAAACTCGGTATGGCACCGGCTTGGCATTCCGCCCTCTTTACGGGGATCGCGATCGTGATCGGTCGATTGATCTCGGATTTTGGTCCGGAAGCGATCGCGGTACAAAAGCTCGGGACGCAGATCGAATCGATCTCCTGGATGACGGCACACGGCCTCTCCGCGGCACTCTCGGCGTTTATCGGACAAAATTTCGGCGCGCGCAAAGTCGATCGCGTGCGGAGCGGATACCGCGCGGGTCTGTCGCTGGCGATTTCCATCGGTGTGGCAACGACGGCGCTGCTGTATCTCGGGGCGGAATTCATCTATCAATTGTTTGTGCCGGAGCCTACGGCAATCGCCATGGGGGGAGACTATCTCCGAATTCTCGCCGTCTCCCAGCTCTTCATGTGCGTGGAGATCGCAGGATCCGGTATCTTGAACGGACTCGGTCGTACGACACCGCCGGCGGTCATCGGGGTCAGTATGAATCTGCTTCGCATCCCGATGGCGATCTGGCTCAGTATGTACACGCCGATCGGCCTCAACGGGATCTGGTGGGCGATCACGCTGACCTCGGTGTTCAAGGGGATCATCGTATTTGTCTTCTTGAAGGCGACGATGCGCCGCGTCGAACCTGCGTGACGCCCGCAAATGCATAAAACGAAAGCAATCTAACGGAAATATAGAAAGGCAGCCGCAGCCAACATGACCAAGAGCGACAGCACCATGAAGAGGATGCTTCGAATGCGCATCACGCGGTGTCTGTCGTTGGTTTTGTTTTTCCGAAGCGCCGGATTTTTGAGACGAAGATCGGATTCGAAGAGGCGGTATTCTTCGGTGGATGCGGTAAACAGAGTTGCGGCAGCTCCCGTGTAGAGATCGCGCGCGACGTCCTCGTCGCGAAGCGGCACCTGCAGTTCATAGCCGCGGTCCGTCCGGATCAGACGCGAACGAAGCCCGAGATGCGCAAATCGCTTTTCCGCATCCAGAAACACACGCTCTCCTTCGGGATGATCCAAAGGGCGCGAATCGATCGTCGTCCATCGGTATAAATGCTCTATTTTCTTAAATTTCACGCGCTCTCCTCGATTCATTCTAGCATAATATTTTAAGTTCTTGACCAAATCAATTTGTTTGTTTATGATATATCAATGACAAGTATTTTACCATCTCTATTGATTTTATCGTTTTGAGTGTTAGAATAGAGTTTGGGGATAAATCAAACTATCGTTATGCCAATAACGAGAAGGGGGAAAAATGATTTTCAAGTTATCTGAAGAAGACATCATGATGCGTGATCTGTTCCGACGATTCACGAAAGATGTCGTCGCTCCTTTGGCTGCACAAGTCGACGAGGACGAAGAGTTTCCTGCTGAGACGGTCAAGAAGCTGGGTGAGCTTGGTATGCTCGGGATTCCGTTTCCACGCGAGTACGGAGGGGCCGGCGGTACGGTCTGGCAGTACATCAACTGCGTCGAAGAGCTTGGAACAGCTTGTGCAACGACATCGGTCATCGTGTCTGCGCATACATCCCTCTGCGCTGCTCCGATCTACGAGTTCGGTACCGAAGAGCAAAAGAAGAAGTTCCTGGTTCCGCTGGCAAAGGGCGAAAAAATCGGTGCGTTCGGCTTGACCGAGCCAAATGCGGGTACCGACGCTTCCGGACAGCAGACGACGGCGATCAAAGATGGAAACGAGTGGGTACTCAACGGCTCCAAGATCTTTATCACCAACGCAGGGCCGGCTGAAATCTATGTCGTCATCGCGATGACCGACAAGATGGCGGGGCTCAAGGGCATCTCGGCATTCATCGTCGAGTCCGGCACTCCGGGCTTCCGCATCGGAAAGAAAGAGAAGAAACTCGGGATCCGCGGTTCGGCTACTTGCGAACTGATCTTCGAGGATTGCCGCATTCCGGAAGAAAACCTGCTGGGCGGCATCGGAAAAGGCTTCAAGATCGCGATGATGACGCTCGACGGCGGACGAATCGGTATCGCTGCGCAAGCGCTCGGTATCGCGACCGGTGCGTACAACGAAGCAGTGAAGTATGTCAAAGAGCGGAAGCAATTCGGCAAACCGATCTCCGCATTCCAAAACACGCAGTTCCAACTTGCCGATATGAAGACGAAGATCGAGGCGGCACGTCTCCTCGTTTACTCGGCTGCTTATAAAAAAGAAAACAAACTCCCTTACTCGCAAGATGCTGCTATGGCAAAGCTCTTCGCGTCCGAAACGGCGATGGAAGTGACGACCAAGGCGGTTCAGCTCTTCGGCGGATACGGCTATACGCGTGAGTATCCGGTCGAGCGCATGATGCGAGATGCGAAAATCACAGAAATCTATGAAGGCACGAGCGAGGTTCAGCGTATGGTAATCTCGGCTGCCGAACTCAAGTAGGGGAGGACAGAATGAAAATTGTTGTTTGTATCAAACAAGTTCCGGATACCAACGAAGTTCGACTCGATCCAAAGACCGGTACTCTGATTCGGGAAGGCGTTCCGAGCATCATCAACCCGGACGACAAAGCCGGTCTCGAGGCTGCACTTCGACTCAAAGACCGCTACGGTGCTGAGGTAACCGTCCTCACGATGGGACCTCCGCAAGCGACGGCAGCGCTCAAAGAAGCGTATGCGATGGGAGCGGATCGCGTGATCCTGCTCACCGACCGTGCATTCGCCGGAGCGGACACCTGGGCGACTTCGGCGACCATCGCGTCGGCGCTCAAAAAACTCGACTACGATCTGATCGTCACCGGACGTCAAGCGATCGACGGAGACACGGCGCAAGTCGGACCCCAGATCGCAGAGCATCTCGGCATCCCTCAGGTATCGTATGTATCCGCGATCGATGAGGCGGACGACAAGCACATCGTCGTTCAACGCACATTCGAAGATGCCGTCATGAAGATTCGCATGGGTTTCCCTTGCCTCATCACTGCACTTTCCGAGCTCAATGAAGCGCGCTTTATGTCCGTTCGCGGCGTAATCGATGCACACAGAGGACTCGAAATCGAGACTTGGGGATTTGCGGACATCGATGCCGATCCGGAGAACACCGGACTCAAGGGCTCACCGACCAAGGTGAAGAAGTCCTTTACGAAGGGTGCAAAACAAGCCGGTAAAGTCATCGAAGGAACACCGCGAGAACTTGCAATCGCGATCATCGACAAACTTCATGAGAAGTTTATCGTGTAGTGGAGGGGAACTATGAATATCAACGATTATAAAGGTGTTATGGTTTTCGTCGAGCAACGTGTCGGCGTGCTGCAAAATGTATCGCTCGAATTGCTCGGAAAGGGCCGCAAGATCGCAGATGAGCTCGGTGTTTCGCTGATGGCGGTCACGGTCGCAAAGGATGCGTCTCAGTTCAGCCAATTGCTGATCGAATACGGCGCGGATCGCGTCATCGAAATCTCCGATCCGGCGCTCGAACTCTACACCACAGAGCCTTACACGCAAGCGGTCGTCTCCGCTATCCGTGAGCTCAAGCCGGAGATCGTGCTCTTCGGTGCGACCTCGATCGGTCGTGACCTCGCTCCGCGCGTGTCCGCTCGTATCCACACCGGTCTCACCGCGGACTGTACTTCGCTCGACGTCTCCGAGGATCGTATGCTCCTGATGACCCGTCCGGCATTCGGCGGAAACATCATGGCGACCATTGTCTGTCCGGATCACCGTCCTCAAATGTCGACCGTTCGTCCGGGCGTTATGACCAAGCTGGAGCGCGATGCGTCCCGTAAGGGCGAAATCGTCAAATTCGATGCAAAACTCGAAAAGAACTCGAACTATGTCGAGGTCCTGAGCTTCGAGCAAACCGCAGTCGAGAAGAAGGACATCCAGGAGGCGAACATCCTCGTATCGGGTGGACGCGGAATCGGCTCCAAGGAGAATTTTGAACTTCTCGAGCAACTGGCGAATGTACTGGGCGGACAGGTCAGTGCATCCCGTGCTGTGGTCGACGCCGGATGGATTCCGCACGATCAACAGGTCGGACAGACCGGTAAGACCGTGCGTACGAATGTCTATTTTGCGATGGGAATCTCCGGTGCGATTCAGCACGTCGCCGGTATGGAAGAGTCCGAACTCATCATCGCGGTCAACAAAGACAAGAATGCGAAGATCTTCGAAGTTGCAGATCTCGGCGTCGTCGGGGATGTCCACAAGATCGTTCCGGTGCTCGTCGAAGAGCTCAGCAAGATCCAAGCGACCAAGAAAGATTTTTAATGGAACACAGCCTCCTCAAGGCATAAGAGATTTGGATTTCAGAAACGGCATAGTTGCGTGGCGGCTATGCCGTTTTCTGGTTGGAGAAAAAAGTGCTTGACATTAATGGTCACTCGAACTATAATGGGATCGTAAATAGTCAATATGACTATTAAATCTGTGGGAGGTGGCGATGGCGAAGAAGGCGAAACGGCGGGGCGCATCGACCGAGGAAGCGCGGTTTCTGGCCGGTTATCGGGAGGAGGATTATGAGCGGCTGTCGTTGACGGTGGACATTCTCCTCTTCACCCTCGATTCGGACTTTGGGTTGCGGGTGCTGCTCAAGAAGCGGGAAGAGTTTCCCTTCAAGGATCATTGGGCGCTCCCCGGAGGATTTGTTCGGATCGATGAGTCGGTCGAAGCGGCGGCGATGCGGGTGATGAAGGAAAAGACCGGGCTGAGCGATCTGCATCTGGAACAGCTCTACACCTTCGGCGATCGGGAACGCGACCCGCGGATGCGGATCGTCACGGTCGCGTATCTGGCGGTGATCCCGCGCGGGACTGCGGTCGCGAGCGACGGAACCTTCTTCCGGGTGGACGATTCGCGCGGTGCGCTGATATTTGGCGGAGGAGCGGAGGACGGAGACGGGCAGGGAAGCGAAGGATGCGGCCGAAGTTTCGACGCGAGCCGGCTGGCATTCGACCATGCGGACATCGTCGCTTTGGCGCTCGAACGGATGCGAGGCAAACTGAATTACACGGATCTCGCGCTCGAATTTCTGAAGGATCGGCGAAGCTTTACGCTCTACGAATTGCAAAAGGTCTACGAGGCGATCGAAAACAAGGGCTACGACACGCCCAATTTCCGGCGGTATTTCAAAAATCGGTACGAAGCGACCGGAGCGGTCGAACGGACGGAGGAGATGTCGACGGAGTTTTCCAAGCGACCGAGTGCGATGTATCGGTTGATCGGGCAGCGATCGACCTAAACCGCGAAAGGGAAACCGCGAAACGATGAAAAGCATACAATCCAACGAATGGAAAAGGTGGGGAATATGAAGATTTTGGTAGTCATCGATATGCAGAATGATTTTATCACCGGGGTGCTCGGAAACGACGAATGCCGTACGGTGGTGCCGAAGGTGCTCGAACGAATGGAGCGTGCACGACGCGAAGGTTGGAAGATCATCTGCACGCAAGATGTGCATGGAGAGGATTATCTGACGACCGGGGAGGGCAAGCGGCTACCGGTCAAACACTGCATCCGCGGCAGCCGAGGTGCCGCGCTGATCGATGAAATCGAAAGGATGCAGAAGGAATGGGCGGGCGAGCAGGTCTTTCTGGCGGAGAGCCCGTTTGAGAAGAATGCCTTCGGGAGCACCAAACTCTCGGAGATGCTCGGTAAGTACGAGCCGGAGGAGATCGAGCTGATCGGGGTCTGTACGGACATCTGCGTGATCTCCAATGCGATGATCATGCGCTCGGATTATCCGAACATCGAGGTCTCGGTCGACGCGTCCTGTTGCGCGGGGGTCACCGTGCAGAGCCATGACAATGCGCTGGCGTCGATGACGGGCTGCCAGATCACGGTGAAGCAAGGGGAGAACGCATGATTGCGATCAACGGTCAGGAACTGAACAAAAAGCAATTTCCGGACGGCACTTACCTGTTTCGCTGCGAGCCGGGTGAGGACATCCGGATCCAATGGCGGTATGAGTCGGACGAGGAATTGTTTGCGCTCCACTGTGTCGCTCGTCATCTCCGGGAAGCGGGAGCGCGGCATTTGGTGCTGGAAATGCCCTATCTGCCGAATGCGCGGATGGACCGAGTCAAGAGCGCGGACGAGGTCTTCACCCTGAAGTATTTTGCGGAGTGGATCAATGCGCTGCGATTTGACGCCGTCGAGGTGACGGATGTGCACTCCGATGTGGGACGCGCGCTGATCGATCGGATCGTCGCGATCCCACCAAAGCACGCACTGGAGACGGTGCTGGAGCGCATCGGGCGAGAGCGTCTCGTCCTCTACTTCCCGGATGAGGGGGCGCAGAAGCGGTATGCCGATCTGTTGTCGGGGTTGCCGTTTTGTTACGGCAGAAAGCGACGCGACTGGAAGACCGGCAAGATCCTGGAGCTCGAGATCGTGGATGGCAGCTGCAACGCGGGAAGCGGTTCGCTCGGTGCGGCGGTCGATGGGACGTCCGGCGATCGACACCTTGAGGGTGCGACCGTCCTGATGGTCGATGACATCTGCAGCTACGGCGGGACCTTTTTCTTCAGTGCGCAGGCACTGAAACGCGCAGGAGCCAAGCAGATCTACTCCTACGCGACGCATACGGAGGCGAGTCTGCTGTCGGAGAAGAGCAAATACCTGCCGATGCTGGAAAGCGGAGAAGTCGAGAAGCATTTTACGACAGACAGTCTGGTGCGACCGGAGCACGATCGGATCGAAGTGGTGCCGAATCGCGAGCGAGTGGAACGAGGGGGAGAATGATGCGGACGCATCCTTTGTTGTTGATGGACTATTATAAGGCGGTGCACTCGCAGATGTTGCCGCAGGGAATCACGAAGTCGGTGTCGTATTTTACGCCGCGGATGAGTCGGATCGAGCGCTGGCAGGAGGTGGTGATGTTTGGGCTGCAGGCCTTCATCAAGACCTATCTGATCGATTGCTTCAACGAGGACTTTTTTGCTCGGCCGAAGGATGCGGTGGTGCGGGAATATGCTCGCGTGCTCGATGCGACCTTGGGAAAGGGGACTTACG
The DNA here is from genome assembly GCA_030529605.1 of Bacillota bacterium. GTDB lineage: Bacteria > Bacillota > Clostridia > Peptostreptococcales > Acidaminobacteraceae > JAUMWO01. The sequence goes on from JAUMWO010000016.1 coordinate 11,669, forward strand.
ACGGACATCGGGTGGGGGAACTGCATGATCTGGGGTATCTGCCGATCGAGATTCGCGCGCTCAAGGAGGGGACACGGGTCCCGATGCATGTGCCGATGTTTGCGATCACCAACACGCATCCGGATTTCGCGTGGCTGCCGCAGGCGCTTGAGAGCCTGATCTCGGCGGAGATGTGGCATCCGATGATCAGTGCGACGGTGGGAGCTTCGTATCGGGAGATCGTCGATGCCTATGCGGAAAGGACTTGCGACGACAGCGTGGTGCGGGCGCGGCTGCTCGGGGATTTTTCGTTTCGGGGGCAGGAGTCGTTGCAATCGGCGGTGAAGAGCAGCGCCGGTTGGTGTCTGTCCTTCCTGAATACGGCGACGGTGCCGGCGATCCCGTTTTTGGAGCGGAATTATCGCTGCGACTGCGAGAAAGAAGCGGTGGCTTATGGCAGCCCGAGTACGGAACACAGCGTGATGTGCAGCAATTATTCGGTGGACGGGGATGAGGTGACGCTGCTGAGGAGACTGCTGACGGAGATTTATCCGAACACGAGCTTCTCGGCGGTGCTGGATTCTTACGATTATTGGAATGTGATCGACCATGTCCTGCCGCAGCTGAAGGAGGAGATTCTGGCGCACAACGGTTGTATGCTGATGCGCGGGGATTCGGGCGACTGCGTCGATGTGGTGACGCGAACGGTGTTCAAGCTCTGGGAGCAGTTCGGCGGGACGGTCAATGCCAAGGGATACAAGGTGTTGGATCCGCATGTCAAAGCGATTTATGGGGACAGCATCACCTTGCAGCGTTGCGAGGCGATTTATCGGGTGTTGGAGGAGCATGGCTTCGCGATCTCCAATGTGGCGCTCGGCGCGGGAAGCTTCTCGATGCAATGCGTGGAGGAAAACGGCGTGCTGAAGCCGTTTACGAGGGACACCTTCTCCTTTGCGATCAAGGCGACCTATATGGAGATCGGCGGCAAGCCGTACCCGATCTTCAAGGATCCGAAGGACGGAGGCTTCAAGAAGAGTCAGAGGGGCTGCTGCATCGTGACCGATGCGGGCGGCATCACCTACCGCGACGGCTATACTTGGGAGGAGGCGGATTGCGCGGAGAATCTGCTGGAACCGGTATTTGTCGACGGGAAATTGCTGCGGGAGCAGAGTTTGGCGGATGTGCGTCGCGCATTGCACGGCGGACGGTTTTAGGAGTGAGGGCGTTGCGTCGCAGCGGCTCGGCTGTGGTCGGCGGCTGCCGCGAAGGGCTGCCGGCAAGGAGAGAGTGAGGAGGCGAAGATGAGCGAGAGGACAGGTTTTCCGGCTGAGCAGGTGGCGAGGGATTGCGTCGACTGGATTCGAACCTGGTTTGAAGAAAATGGGAAGGACTGTGTGGCAGTGGTCGGAATCTCCGGCGGGAAGGATTCCTCCGTGGTGGCGGCGCTCTGCGTCGAAGCGCTCGGCGCGGAACGGGTGCTGGGCGTGTTGATGCCGCAGGGCGAGCAATGGGACATTGACATGTCGCATCGCGTCTGCGACCATCTCGGTATCCGCCGGGTCGTCGTCAACATCGGTCCGACGACGGAGGTTCTCGCCGAAGGAGTGGAAGCCGCGCTCGGTCAGGAACTCAGTCGGCAGTCGATCGTCAATCTCCCCGCGCGCATCCGTATGGCGACATTGTACGCGGTCTCGCAGACGGAGAAGGGGCGCGTGGCGAATACTTGCAATCTCAGCGAGGATTGGGTCGGGTATTCGACGCGCTACGGCGACATGGCGGGCGATTTTTCCCCGCTGTCCGATCTGGTGGTGCGCGAGGTCAAGGCGATCGGACGCGCGATCGGGTTGCCGGAGGAATTCATCGAGAAGACGCCGATCGACGGGCTTTCGGGTTTGACGGACGAAGAGAATCTCGGATTTTCATATGAAGAGCTGGATCGCTACATCCGCGAGGGAGTGATCGAAGATCCGGAACGGCAGCGTAAAATCGATGCGCTGCATCGCAAGAACCGCTTTAAGACGGAGCCGATGCCGAAATTTATATATCGTCCGGGAATCTCTGCCGATTTGTGCTTGAAGTAGTTGTTCCTTGCGGTTTCGATTTGTTATACTCATTGCTGGGAGCATGGGATCGTGTTCCTTCCGATGCCGTTACCCGTAAGGAGTGTATATGCAGTTCGCAAATAGGTTGTGGATCGTCGGCGTTGTCTTGCTTGCGCTGATGCTTGGTGTCGCCAGTTTCGCCGAAGAAGCGGTGTTTCTTCAGGCCAACGGCGTGCAGGGAACGATGGATCTCTTTGTGCGAGGGCCGCTGGATGTCGCAAACCTTCGCCTGAGTGTTTCCAATCAGTCGGTCGATCTCAAGGAGATTCGCGAGATTACCGATCCGGCGCTCGTCGTACGCACGACAATGCTGCTGGATATCTCGACCTCGATGCCGGTGCCGACGCGCGCGTCCGTGCTGGAAGCGATGGAGCTGATGATCCAAAACAAAGCGGCGAACGAGGAGATGCGGATCGTGACCTTTGCGGAGGAGCTTCGCACCCTCCGGGACTTTACGACGGATCGCTACGATCTCGCCAAAGCATTGGAATCGATCGCGTTTGACGGGCAGGAGAGCAAGCTCTACGACGCGATTTATCACACATTGCCGGAAACCGAAGCGGTGAACGGCAAATCCTGTTTTTATCGCACGGTCGTGATCACCGACGGCATCGATGATACGGCGAGCGGCATCACGCGTGAGGAGCTGTATCTGCACCTCAAGGCCGATCCCTATCCGATCGATGTGATGGCGGTCAGCGCCGTCGAGCAGGCGGAGCCGGAGAAGCAACTGTCCGCTCTGACGCGCATCAGTCAAGGCCGATATTGGAATCTTCACGCTGCGACCGATCTCCGGACGGGAGTCCCGCTGTCTTCGGATGCGGTCCTATGCGTCAGCGCGGCGTTGCCGCTTTCTTTTTTCGACGGTTCGATCCGTCAATTCGATTTGACCGACGGGGCAAAGTCCCTCCGGTTCGATGTCAAGGTTCCCGTTTACGGTTCGTCGGGCTCCGGAAGTCTCACGGAACCGGCTTCGAAGGCTCAGGAGACCGAAACGAGACCGAAGTCCGAATCAAAATCGGAGCGGAAGGACGGAAAAAAACCGTCTCAATCCGTTGATCCGACGGAATCCAAGCGGCCGGATGCGGATGGCTCGTCCAACGGAGATGAGGGCATCCTCGGTCTGTTGAAACAACCATTGTATCTCGGGATCGGGGCGGCGGTTTTGCTGCTCCCGATCGTTCTTCTTTTGATTTTCCGCAAAAAGAAACCGAAACCGCAGATGTCTTCTTCTACGGGAGTTTCGAGCGCAAACGATTCGCCGGAGCCCGCTTCGTCCAATCCGTTTGCGGCAGCGCCGCGCGTCGGTTCACACACCGAGATGATCGACGTCGGTATGGGAACGGCATCCGATCCGGCTGTCGGCGGTCCGTCGCGTCTTCGCGTGCGCAATGTGGACAATCCGGATCAGATCTGGAATGTCTCCCTGGCGAGTCCGATCGTCGTCGGAAGGGAGCAGGGCAGCAACATCCATCTGGCGGAGAGCAGCATCTCGCGCAAGCAATGCCGGTTTTATGAGGAAACGGGGCGCGTGATGATCGAAAATTTGAGCGAATCGAATGTGACCCGTCTCAATGAGGAGAAGCTGACTGCGCCGAAGCCGCTGCGCGAGAGCGATCGCATCCGTTGCGGTCGCGTCACGCTGATGATCGACGCGATCTATCGGGCGCAGGAAGCGCCGAAAAGCGCGGATGATTCGGGGCGTAAGACCGAATTTATGCACGATTAGGGGGAAGCATGGAACCGAAGTTGTTGTCCGATCCGACCTATCGTGTCGAATCGATACTCGGGGAAGGCGGAGGTGGAGTCGTCTACAAGGCCTGGCACAACCGTCTCCAAAAATATGTCGTGATCAAGGAGCTTCACCGCGGGAATGCGCTGAGTCGAGAGACGCAGCGCAACGAGGTCGAAGCACTCAAGCATGTCAAACATCCCAATCTGCCGCAGGTCTACGATTTCCTGACGGAAGGCGATCGCATCTTCACCGTGATGGAATTCATCGAGGGGGAGAGCCTCGATCGCGCCCTGGCGGCGGGGCGGCGCTTCGATCAGAAGGATGTGCTGCGTTGGTTCGAACAACTCGCCTCGGCGCTTGCCGGCATCCATGAGAAGGGGATTTGTCACCGGGACGTCAAGCCGGCGAATATCATGCTCACGCCGCGGGGCGATGTCTGCCTGATCGACTTCAATGCGGCTCTGGTCGGCGGCAACGATGTCCGAATGGTGAGTCGTAGCCTCGGTTACGCTTCGCCGGAACAATATGAAATCTATGAGAAGGCGCTCGGCATTTCGCCGCAGGCGGCGCGTGAAACCTCGGCGGACGAGGCGACGGAGGTGCTGTCGGCACCCGATCTCCATGCGGTCGATTGGGTGCGCTCGGATTTGTACAGCCTCGGTGCGACCATCTATCATCTGCTCAGCGGGAACGCGCCGGCTGAACGCGCGGCCGAGGTCGTTCCTCTCACTCAATGGGGCGAATTCAGTGAGGGCATGGTCTACCTAGTCGAACGCTTGATGTCCCTCCGTCCTGCGGAGCGGTTTGAGTCAGCAAGCCGGCTCCTGACGACGGTGCGTGAGATCCATCGCTACGATCGCCGTTGGAAGGCTCTGCAGCGACGCAAATTGGTCGCGGCCATCGCGCTGCCGATCGCGTGCGCTGTGTTTGTGTGTTTCGCGTTGTTCGGTGCATATCGGATCGAACAGGATAAGGAAACGCGCTATGCCGAGCTCGTACAAATCATTCGCAGCGCCGCGGAGGCATCCGTCGCGCTCGATGCCTACGAATCGGCTGCGGCCTTGTACGATCGGCCGGATGCGGATCGAGAATACGCGCTCGCGCTGTACGATCAGGGGCGGATGGAGGAATGCCGCTCCTTTGTTACCGAGCGTTTGAATCATTTTGACAGCCGTTCGCTGTCGAAGCGCGAGGCGCGGCTCTACGGCGAGCTCGCCTACATCGCCGGCAAGACCTATCCGACCGATCCGGGCGAGACGATTTCGTATGAGGATGTGCAGATGCAGCTGCAATACTTCGAGATCGCGAGCGAAACGCTGAGGGATATGTGGCATCTCTACGGGGATTATGCGGTCGCGCTCGGCAGGGCCAGGGGGCGGGCGAGCGTGGAGGAGATCGAGCGCGCGTTGGAAAAGGCGCAGGCGCTGGGTGCCACGGAGCAGCAGGTGGCGTATTTTCGCGCGATGGCTTCCGCCTGGGAGAGCGATGAGCGAAAGACACAGCTGTTGGAAGAAGCCTTGCAGGGGGACGACCCCTGGGTCATCGAGGAAGCCTTTCTCCGTTTGGCGAAGATTCGTTCCGACGGCGGAGATTGGGCCGGATCGGTCGCGCTCTTGGAGCAGGCGAGCGAGCGGGTAAGCATGACGCCGCGTCTCGCGATGGATCTCGCGGACGGATATGCCAAGGTCGGTGACTTCGAGCGCGGCAGGGAGCTTTACGACTGGATCAGCGACCATGCTCCGATCGAGATCGAATGGAGCTTTCGGATGATCTTGTTTCTCAGCGCGCAGAAGGATTTTGACCGAGCGCGCGAATTGCTCGACGCGATGTATCGCGAGATGCCGCAAGAACCGATGGTCCCGATCGCCGAAGCGTATCGGATCGCGGCGGAGCAGGAGTTGCTCCCCGAGGGACAGAGGGACGATGGCTTCGTCACCGAACTCTACGAGAAAGCGGTAACGCTCTATCGACGCCGCAACCCCGATCGCGGGGACAACTTTGCGCTGGACCCGTATTATCAGGATCTGCAACGACGCGTGAAAGGTAGGTAATATGAACGGAATCGGACATTGGATGCTGTGGATCGGGATTTTCGGTGCGTCGGCCTGCGTCTTGATCGGCGTGATCGTCATGGTGCGCGTCGCCGGAGAACGTAAGCGCTTGAGAAAACAAATGGAAGCGGAATACGGCAGGAGAATCGACTAGGGATGATACGGATTTCCTATGCGGTGCGCTCGGATATGGGGCGCAAGAATCCCAACAATGAGGACAATCTCTACTGCGACGGTCATATCCTGACTGCGGAGACCCGCGACCTTCCCTTTGAAGCCCATGGAAGTCTGCGCGGTCCGGCAGCCTTCGCCGTGTTCGACGGGCTCGGCGGTTATCAAGCCGGCGAGGTCGCATCCTTCATCGGAGCCGAGATGCTCCGCGATGAGATGCCGTCGCTTCTGGGCGACGACCGGGAGGGCCGATTGCGCCGTTACGCTTCTCGTGTGACGCGGGAGATCGTGAATCGGGTCAAGGAGAGCGCGGCACCGATGGGTACGACCCTCGCTCTCGCCGGGGTGGAAGACGATTCCGTCTGTGTTTGTCACATCGGCGACTCCCGGGTCTATGCGCTCGACGAAGCCGGGTTTCGCTTGCTGACGACCGATCACACCCTTGCGATGTACAAGGTGCGAATCGGGCTGCTCTCCGAAGCGGAGGCGCGACAGAGCAAGGATTGGAGTCGTCTGACCGCTTGTCTCGGGTTCCTCGATGCGAAGGGAGACGAATACCCGATCGAAGTCGGCGCGCCGTTGATTCGCCGTGGGACGATGCGGCTACTGCTTTGTTCGGACGGACTCAGCGATATGGTCGACGATGCGCGAATTGAACAGATCTTGCGGAGCGCTGCGCCGAGAGAAGCGGCGAGTCAACTGATGAATGAAGCGCTCAACAACGGCGGTGTGGACAATGTGACCGTCCTCGTCGTCGAAATCAAAGAGGATTTTTTTGCTCGATTGAAATACCGATTCTTTCAAAAGAAAGGAGAAGTCGATGAATCGTAAGATTTTGGCGATCGCGATTGTGGTGAGTGTTCTCGCGGCAATCGCGGTCGGACTGTTCTGGTGGTTCTTTTTGCGAGGGGGCGGCGACCGTGTCAGCGTCGCGTCCAAGCTCTCGCTCGGTCAACGTTATATCGCCGATCTCAAATACGAGCAGGCGACGGCGACGCTGCAAGAAGTGGTCGGCTCGGAGCCGAAGAACGCGGAAGGATATTTGGCGCTTGCTCAGGCATATCGCTACATGGGAGATCTGGATGCGGCGAAAGAGACGCTTCAAAACGGCTTGGCGTCGACCGAGAGCGTCCTGATCTCACGGGCGATCCAATCGCTCGATCGGGAGACTGCGCGGACGGGCGCCGGAGACAGCGTTTCCGCGGGCGAGGGCGGTGGCGGCGGATCGAGTGACACCGAGGGGTCCGGGGGCAGCGGCGACTCTCCGGCATCGCCGGCCGTGCGTATGATCACGGTCGCGGGCGTCTCCTTTCCCGAGCATGCGGAGGAGATCATACTGCGCAACCGCGGGCTGAAGGATTCCGATCTGGCGCCGCTCGCCGGATTTCATTCCCTCAAACGCCTCGACCTTTCGGGAAATCAAATCCAAGATCTCAATTGGGTGGCGGATTTGAAGACGCTCGAGATGTTTTATGCGGCGAACAATCAAATCGTCGACGCGTCTCCGCTCGCAGCACTTCCGGCATTGCGTTATGTCGGTCTGCGCGGAAACCGGATCGTCGATGCCGCCCCTTTGCTCGCTTCTTCTTTGCGATACCTTCACCTTTCGAGCAATGCGATCACCAAGACCGGACCGATCGGCAAGAACCTGAAACTGCTCTATCTGGCGGACAATCCGCTGCCGGATCCGGCTTCGTTGAAGGCTTCGTCCTTGCTTTATCTCGACTTGGGAAGCAATGCGACGGGCACGCCCGAATCGACGCGTGAGGTGCGCCCATGATTTTGTATTTGTTGCTGGCTCTCGTTTGTATCTTTTACATCATCTTCGACCTCGTGACGGCAAAGCGAGGAAACCGTAAGCGCGGGTGGCTGCGCAACATCACCCTCGGCGTTCTGGCAGTGGGATTGATTCTCTGCATGAGTCTCGGCGTCGCTGCGATGTTCCGTGAAGCCGACGACGATGCGAAATTGTATTTCAATGCGTATCGCTATCTGCTTGACGAGGAACCGGATTTGGCGGAGAGTGCGATTGAAGGAATGGATGGTTCGCATTCGACCGTGATCCGCGCTCTGGTTTTCTTTTGGAAGGGAAATTATTCTCACGCATACATCGAAGTCGATGAGATCAAGGCCGGACCGTCGATCGGAACGAATCTCGACGATCAGGTCGATCGTCTGTATACTTTGGCACGTCGGCTGACCGGACTTGACCCAAAGACCATCGATCGCGAAACGGCGCGCAAGCGAATCAAAAACATCACCGAAGACTGTCTCGCTCTGCTCGAGCTCAATGAAGCACGCGAAGTCGAATTCGAAGAAGGCTTCCGTAGAGATCGGATGCTGCGAAGCAACGATTACGAGATGGTGCGTCTCGGAGAACTCACGGATCTGCTCGAGGAGTCGCCGCGCGATGAGGCCCTGTTGCGCTATTCGGTCGGGTACTACCATCACCGCGGCGATCTCGAACAAGCCCAGACGCAAGCGCGTACGCTGCTCAACCAAAATCGCAGCATCGAGAATATGGTGCTCTACACCGATGTCGTCGCGGAGCGTCTGCGAAGCGGAGAGCATGTCACCGAAGCGAACGAAACCGATCCGGAAATTGTCGGCTTGATTCGTGAGGCGCAGGAGATCGAAGAAAAGATCGAAAGCATGGACGAGGACAGCGACCGGTACCGAGAACTGCAGGAGAAGGCGCAAGCACTGCGCGACAAAGCGAACGGCGTCCATGTCCGGCGCATCATCAACTGGCTGAATGCGCAGGCTCCGGTTTTCGGAGATCGCAGCGGTCTCGTCGATTTCCAGCTCTCCAAACTCTATGCGGTGTCCGGCAACGAAGCGAAAGCGCGCGACATGCTGCACCGCTTGATGCAGAATGCGTCCAAATTGTCGGATGACTCGCCGATTCGACTTGCCCTCGAAAATCTCCAAGGTGCTTTTGCGGCGGATCAGCTCACGGACGGCGAGATCAGCACGGCGATCTTCTCCCTGCTCGAACGCGACGCCTTGTTGCCGAATTCGACATTGAAAAAAGATTTTGCGACCTTCCTTCAAAAAGTATTGAAATACGAACGCGTCTCCGTGGTGATCAGCGAAATCGATGCGAGCGACTATCCGACGGTGCGCGCCTATCTCAATGTCAGCGGTCAGACAGCAGGCAAACGCGGTCTGGTCAATGACTTGACGCTCGACGATTTTATTCTGCGCGACCAGGGAAGCGTGATTCCGACGTCGTCGATCCGCTCGCGCTTGGAGGAAGAAGCTCGGGGGATTGCGATCGCTTTGGTCGTCGACATCA
>JAUMWO010000173.1 GCA_030529605.1 Bacillota bacterium
ATCAAAATGATCGATGCGACGATCAGCGTCGGTTGTGCGACGAAGAGGAAAATCGCCAGCGAAACGAGCGAAGCGATCGAGAGTCCCAACAACACCAAGCCGATCGATCGGATCCGAGGGATCAAGGATGTGACGAGCCGCCCGACGATCATCGACACCCAGAATACCGCGAGCAGGGTCTGCGCATCTTGCGGTTGGAATCCCTTCGCATCAGTCAAGATGCTGACCATCCAATTGTTGAACGACGCTTCGGTGCCGACATAGAAGAATAAAATCGCAGCGAACAGGATCCATCCGCTTCCCAAGCGTTTGCGAGCCTCCTTCGGACTACGCGCAACCGCTCCTCCCGGTACACCGAATGCGAGGAGCAAACCTCCGACGGCCGCGGCAGTCAGCAGGATGGTCGCACCGAGATATCCGAACCTCGTCCCGAGGAAAAACCGCACAACCAACGGGATGACAAAGGCACCCACCCCGTACAGCATATGCATCCGACTCAAAATGCTCGGATTGCCGCCCGTCTGATCGTTGATCAGGGAGTTGACCGAGGAGTTGAGCAATCCCCAGCCGATCCCGCAAAGCGACCAAGCGATGATCAGCCACAAATAATTCTGGGCAAAGGTCAGTGTCAGCATCGAGAGAACAAATGCGACATTGCCGGAGAAAATCACAAATCGATGCTCGATGCGATCGATCAGAACCCCGGCGAGCAGGCCTGAGATGAGATAAAACACGGAGTTGACGGCGATCAGCATCCCGCCGCTCGCATAGCTCAGATCGAATTTTTGGAGCATCGGGCTCATCAGGGAGCCCTGCGATACCACGATCATTCCCATCACGGCAAAAAAGTAATAGCTTCTCAGCTTCAATCGCATCGGCATGTTGACTCGTCCTCCTCATATGTGACGACAAACATCACAACCATCTGCCTTTCGTCGTTTCCAGCCTTGAGTCGAATGTTCCGCACGAGATCCAGATCTTCGATGCGATAGTGAATCAGCGCCAGATCTTTCTTGGGTACGCGAATTTCCCCATCTCCGGTTTCGATCAGAAAGTCGTCATGCCGCGAAATCAATCCGAGGGTCATACGCGATTCGAGGATGGGCAATCGCTCGTCGAACGCTTCATGGAACACCTCGCGAAGCCGCGCTTCATTTTGCTTGACGATGTTGAGCGGCTTCAAGAGGCCGTCCGCTCCTTCTTTAAGCATCAGGTTGAAGTCGTGTCCCATTCCCTCGGACTTGGTCACCCAGTCTCCTTTGAAACAATGGGTTTCATACGGTTTCAAGGTGATGCTGTACAAAGGTTTTTCATTTTGAGTATGCTTCAGCACCATGCTGAAATCAAATGGCATAATCCAGCGTTTGACACCGTAAAGTACGGTAAACTCGGACGCAGGACTCTCTACGCTCGCTGAAGAAACGCGCCATGAAAACTCGCGCTCTTTATAATTCGCATTCGGCGGAAAAATATACAGCTGAACGGAGGAGCCGTGCGCCCATTGATCGCGCTGGTATCCGGATTGGTCGATAATTTCGATCTTCATGTGCACCTCCATAGGCTAAATTATAGCATTTTACAAGGCGAAAAGCACCCCATCGCTCAGAAAGTATAGATAGATCTCTTTGACTTTTTGGCGCTTGAGCGCTTCGAGAGAGCGTGCGTAAATCTCGAGCTGCCTTCGATGGCGCATCGCTCGTTGCTCTGCGCTGCCGGATAAAGCGGAGTCCGTCTTGTAGTCGATCAAGACCAGCTCGCCGTCCTCTTCAAAAAAGAGGTCGATGATCCCTTGGTGCTTTCCTTCCTCGGAAAAGAAAACAAAATGGGTCTCCTTGGAAATCTCCGATGCGGTCCGAATCCGTCGTCCGATCTCAGACTCCATGAACCGAAGAATCTTGTCTCCGTCGAGAAGGGAACGATCGACGTCAAACTCCGCCGCACAGGCATCCAACACCGCTCCCAGAGTCGCCGGGTCGGGATTTCGAGAGACATAGCGCTCCATCGCCCGATGCATCGCCGAACCGATCCGCAACCCGAGTGTCTCCTCTTGCGGCTCAAGACTCGGCGCTCGAAGCGACAGATCGAGGGCTGCGCTCGGACGGAATGTCTCGATGTTTCTTCCGCCTCGCGGCAACCGATACCGGAGGCGTTTCAGCATCTCCTCATCGGACAATTGTCCGCCTTCCATTTCCGGGTCGATCGCGGCCACCGGAGCTGAGGCATCGGAAACGGTCGCGGTATCCGGTATCAGCGCGGACGGGGATAGCGACGCGGCCGGCTTGGACGGCTCG
>JAUMWO010000017.1:0-1511 GCA_030529605.1 Bacillota bacterium
TTTGTGAAATTGGAACACGACGACTTCGGATAAGCAGCTCCAATCGAGACTTCCGGTGGCGGTGCGGAATCGGATCGCGTCGATCTGCGACCGGATTTGGTATACCGCTTGTAAATCGGGAACTTCCTGTCCTGCATCGGTCGAAAGAACTGTTGGACGGTGAGTAGAGTCCGGCAAACCGAGCCCGAATTTACCATCGATTGATCCGAATCGGTTCAAAGGAGAAGGATGCTGTGTTTCGGTATCGAACGATAGGATTTGAAGTGGTTCCGGAAAACGAAAGCGATGATATCGTGATTTGATATCCCGCGGAAGCACGAAAAAAGCCGTTTGCTTCGGCATTGCAAGCAAACGGCTTCGATCATTGGTTTTGAGTCTTATTCCGGCTTCGGAGCGTCCACCGGGCACACATTTGCACAAGCGCCGCAGTCGATGCAATCCTGTCCTACCACATAGAGCCCGTCACCCATTGTGATGGTGTTGGTTGGGCATTGCGCCTCACAAGCTCCGCAAGCGATACAAGAATCATGAATTACGTACATACTTACCTCCCTTTGTTTCCCCTATATCGGACTGTTGTCCGAGGAAAGTATACAATGCAAGCGAGCGATTTCGATGCAAAAAAACCAAGAAATTTACGAAAAAACGTACAATAGATTGAAATTCATTATCAGATAACAAGCGCTCCAAGGATCGGATCAATCGACCTCTATAAAATCCCGAGGGTGTTTACTTCCCAAATTTCTTATGCTACAATCGGTTCGGCAGATTGGATATTGTTAACGATCTATCAAAAATTTAGGGGGATGTAAATCATGAATTACATTCAAGAGGTGTTTGAGCAGGTAAAGGCGAGAAACGCCGGTGAGAACGAGTTCCTTCAAGCAGTTGAAGAAGTATTCAATTCACTTGCACCCGTTCTCGAGAAAAGACCGGATTTCGTAAAAGCGAATATCCTCGGTCGCATCGTTGAGCCGGAGCGCCAAATCGTTTTCCGCGTTCCTTGGGTTGACGATTCCGGTAAGATTCAAGTAAACCGTGGTTTCCGTGTTCAGTACAACGGTGCGATCGGACCTTACAAGGGCGGCATCCGTTTCCACAAATCGGTTTACCTGGGCATCATCAAGTTCCTCGGATTCGAGCAAATCTTCAAAAACTCCCTGACCGGACTTCCGATCGGTGGCGGTAAAGGTGGATCCGACTTTGACCCATCCGGTAAATCGGAAGCGGAAGTCATGCGTTTCTGCCAAAGCTTCATGACCGAGCTCTACCGTCACATCGGACCGGATATCGACGTTCCTGCCGGAGACATCGGTGTCGGCGGACGTGAAGTCGGATTTATGTATGGACAATATCGTCGCATCCGCGGTGCGTTCGAGAACGGCGTATTTACAGGAAAAGGTCTGACTTACGGTGGATCCCTGATTCGACCGGAAGCGACCGGTTTCGGTGTTGTATACTTCACTCGTGAAATGCTCCGTACGCACGGCGAAGATCTCAAGGGCAAGACC
>JAUMWO010000017.1:1521-20073 GCA_030529605.1 Bacillota bacterium
CTTGGGGTACCGCGCTCAAGCTTTCTGAGCTCGGCGCTCGCGTGATCACAATCTCCGGACCGGATGGATACATCCTCGACGAAGCCGGCGTAAGCGGCGAAAAGATCGATTTCATGACGCAACTGCGTTCGAGCGGCAAAGACATCGTCGAGCCTTATGCGGAGAAATTCGGTGCGAAATTCTTCAAAGGCGAGCGTCCTTGGAATGTCAAAGCGGACATCGTCATCCCTTGCGCAACTCAAAACGAAATCCACCTCGAGCATGCGAAGCAAATCGTTGCAAACGGCGTCAAGTATGTCTGTGAAGCGGCGAATATGCCTTGTACAAACGAAGCGATCAGCTATCTCCAAGAGAACGGCGTCATCGTTGGTCCTGCAAAAGCAGCAAACGCAGGCGGCGTAGCGACATCGGCACTCGAGATGAGCCAAAACTCGATGCGATACTCTTGGACAGCGGAAGAAGTCGACGCGAAACTGCAACAAATCATGAAGAACATTCACGATGCAGCTGCGAAAGCTTCGAAAGAGTACGGCTTCGGCTACAACCTCGTAGCAGGAGCAAACATCGCCGGATTCATCAAAGTTGCGGAAGCGATGATGGCGCAAGGCGACTATTAATCCCGACAATCAAAAAGCGGAGTCCGAACGGATTCCGCTTTTTTTTATCCGGATTATCTCGGAGGAGAGAAATTCGAGTACTCGTAGATTTTGCGCTTGATGCTGCTGCCGCTGACGATCTCTTTGATGATGGCGAGCCGCATCGCATCGCCGTCCGGGCTGAATCTGGTTTGTCCGACGATGCCGTCATAGGCTTCCATATTGGCGATGACGCGCCGAATCTCTTCCGGATCGGCAGTCCCCGCCGCTTCGATCGCGTGCAGGACCAACCCGTAGGCGTCGTACGCGAGGCGGTGGACGGAGGTCGGTTCCTTGCCGTAGGTGTCCCGAAATTCGGTCAAAAAGCGGATGTTTTCTTCCAAAGTCATATCGATCGGTGTATGGAAGCCCGAGTAGATCACGGGGCAGTCCGGCGAACCGATCGCCGCCGTAAATTCCGGAGTATCCCAAGTGTCACCGCCCAAAATCGGGATGCGCGACCCGGATTGGCAAAACTGCCGGATGAGTGCAACGGATTCTTCCAAGATTCCGGGTGTAAAGAGGATATCCGGCTCAAAGGGCATGACCTGTTCGACGACATCGCTGAAATCATGTTCGCCGGAGGCGTAATGCGCCTGAGCGACAATGCAGTCGGTACCGCCGCAAAGCGCAGAGAAGTATTTGGCAAATTCCTGCGTGAGCCCGACGGAATAGTCGTTGGCCACCTCGTAGATCAGTGCAGCCCGTCTTGCGCCCAGCTCCGTATAGGCATAATTGGCAAGTACCAATCCTTGGAACGCGTCGGTGTAGCACATGCGGAAATAGTAGTCGTTTTCGGATGTGATGTAGGGATGCGTGCAGGAGATGCCGATGGTCGGGACGCGTTTCTCTTCGGAAATGATGCCGCCCGCAATGGATAGGGAGGAACCCCAGCTGCCGATCAGAGCGGACACTTGTTTTTCTTTGATCAGGTATTCCACCGCCCGAATCGTTTCTTCCGTGCTGGAGCGGTTGTCGGCCACAATAAGCTCAACGGGTTTGCCGAGAATCTCAGGATTCAATTTGTGTGCGATCGCGAGTCCTTCCAACTCCTCTATGCCGCCGGTCGACCATCCGCCGGTCAGCGGTTCGAACACCCCGATGCGGATTACATCGGAGACCGGTGCGGGCGGATCGACAGGGACGGGAGCATTCGGTTTTCCCGGCGCACAAGACACAAGCGCAAAACACAGCGCTAGGATGAGGATCGCTTTCCAAAAGGAAGATTTCTGATTCAGCATAATCTCATAGTAAAGAGGCGTCGCGTCGCTGTCAATCATTTGTAATCGAAGTTTAATTTGCCCGACGAACAGAAGTTCGATACAATAAAGTCCATGAAACTGATTGCACAGAACAAAAAAGCTCGATTCGACTATTTCATCGAGGATACCTACGAAGCGGGGATCGCTCTTTACGGCACGGAGGTCAAGTCCATCCGAGCGGGAAAGGCGTCGCTCAAGGAGTCCTATGTTGAGATTCGTCAAGGAGAGGCCTTTGTTTTGGGGTTGCACATTTCGCCGTATTCGCATGGAAACATCCAGAACAAGGATCCGGATCGCGACAAGAAACTGCTGTTGCATCGTCGTGAGATCATGGCTTTGGAGCGTGCGAGAGCACAGGATGGCTATACTCTGGTACCGACCAAGCTGTACATCAATACGAAGGGCTTGGTCAAAATTGAGATCGCCATCGCAAAAGGGAAGAAACATCACGATAAGCGTGACACCATCGCCAAGCGCGATGCCAATCGTGAAGTGCGCCGAGCGATCAAGGAATCCAACCGATAGGGGGACGTACTGGTTTCGACAGGTGTGCCGATCCTTTGTAAGCGAGCCGCGTTTCTTGATCTGGGGTACGCGTAAAAGAACTGGATCATTAAATACAAACGCAAAAAATGATTTTGCACTAGCTGCTTAATTGCAGCGTCACGCGAGCGCCTTGTCTCGGCCGCGCACGCCTGACCAACTCCCTGCCGGGGCCGTCACCGTTTACGCGTTTCTAGTGAACGATTGATGTATGATAGAAATAGTCTGTCGGCTTGATTGTCGCTTGTCCGGCCGCAGGCGAAATTTTTGAAGTGACTACGCTCGTAGAAAGCACCGGAAAGATGCATTTGGACGCGGGTTCAATTCCCGCCGTCTCCACCACATTGACTCGCCGGAGTCGCAGAGCAGCCCGTATCCGCGGTAAATCAAGGGATATGGGCTGTTTTGCTTTCCGGGGTTTTATGCTAAACTAAGGAGACAGGATTTGGAGGTGCTTATGCTCACTTCAAAGCGGAAACGGATCACTTGGATTCTCATCAGTTTGTTTTTGTTGGTCACCACTGCGACCATCGTATACTGGTCGATTCTGGACATCAGCTTCACCGATGCCCTTTATATGACCATCATCACGATCTCCACGGTCGGGTACAAAGAGGTGGCGGAGATGACTCCGCTTGCCAAGGTGTTTTCGATCTTCGTGATTTTTGGCGGGATCGGCCTGGTCGGTTATACCTTTACCACTTTGGAAATCATGATTCTGGAGAGCAATTTTGCAGGCAATAGGAGGACGCGGCTCATGAGAAAGCGCATCGAAGGGATGAAGGATCATGTGATTATCGCCGGCGACGCGAGAGCGCGGAGGTCATCATCAAACGCTTTCTTCGCTCCAAAAAGGATTTTGTCGTCGTAGAAAAGGACAAAGAAAAATACGAGTCCTATCTCGGGCGCGGGATCCCGGTGGTGCAGGGCGATGCGACCGTCGAGGAAATTTTGATGGAAGCCAATATTTTAAATGCTTCCGGGTTTATCAGCACACTGCCGACCGACGCGGACAACATCGTCACCGTCCTGACGGCGAGAAATATGAACCACGATCTCTACATTGTCTCGCGCGCCATCGAGGAAAAGGCGCGTGAAAAGCTGTTAAAAGCCGGAGCCGACAATACCGTGTCTTCCAATGAGATCGGCGGCAACCGCATGGCGGCTCTCGTCCTGCGTCCGACCATCATCAGCTTTCTCGATACGATCACACGAGCCGGCGATGTCGAACTCGACCTCGAGGAGATCGTCGTCGCGAAGGATTCCGAAGTCTGTGGGCAGTCGTTGCGTCAAGCACAAATCCCTCAGCGAACCGGCCTCGTCGTCCTCGCGACCAAACATGCCGGCAGTCCGGATCTGCGCTTCAATCCGGATGCAAACGATTTGATCTCGGCAGGGGATGCCTTGATCGTGCTCGGAACCTCCGAGCAGATTCAAAAACTCCGGGGTCTCGCCTCCGACCTGGGATAAGCGTGGCCATCCGGTTTCATACAGTGGCCGATTGGAGGATGCGAATGAAAGACTTTTGTCCTTGCTGTCTTTGCACAGATAAAATCCCTCTGTTTCGCGAATTGGATGCGAGCGAACAGCGCAACATTGTAGCTTCTGCGTTACATTTCGAATGCGGAGTGGCAGAAGTTGTCGTGCGTGAAAACGAAAAAGCCGATTTCATCCTCGTGATCCGTGAGGGCAAGGTCAAACTCAATACCTTTGATTCCGAAGGGAAGGAATTCATCCTGAGCATTAAAGCGGAATCCCATATCATAGGCGAGGAATACCTTCTCAAAAACACGGTGTTTGATTACAATGTGGAGACGATCGAGCCGACAAGGTTTTGCAAAATCTCTACGGACATCCTGTTTGAAAAAGCGAAGGTAAATCCTCGTTTTGCACAAAAAATGATCTTGAATCTGGCGGAAGAGTTGCAAAATGCGAACAACAAAATTCGCTTGATGATGGAGGCGGACGCACTGAGGAGGGTATGCGGCTTTCTTCTGCATCAGAGCAGACTGATCGGTCGCGATGAAATCCAGCTCAGTCTCGACGACATTTCCGCCATCATCAACCTGCGTAAGGAAACCGTAAGCCGTAAGTTCAAACAATTGGAACACAAAGGTTTGATACGCCGAGACGGTCACAAAAAGATTACGATCACCTCTCACGAGAAACTCGAACATATTTTTTACGAAATTTGATTTCAGTCAATGTTTTTCTCTCGAAGCTCCCATAGAATGAAGACAAATCACGAGTCGCATCGAAACATCTTCATCGAGGGAGTTTTTTCGATCATTCGATCAGGAGGAAAACTATGAAACGAAATGTGAAGTCAAATGTTTGGTGGGTCGGATTCATCGACTGGGAATTGGAGCAGTTTCATGGAGACGATTACTCCATTTACAATGGTTCCAGCCAAAACGCATATTTGATTGAGGAAGAAAAGACCGTTCTGATTGACACGGTGTGGAAGCCTCACGATCGGCATTTTATCGACAACCTGAAGCAGGAAATCGACTTAAATAAAATCGACTACATCATTGTAAACCATGGGGAGATCGACCACTCAGGCTCGTTGCCTGCCTTGATGAAGGAGATTCCGAACACTCCCATCTACTGTACTAAAAATGCCGTGAACAGCTTGAAGGGACAATTTCACGAGGATTGGAACTTCCATGTCGTCAAAACGGGGGACACCCTCGACATCGGCAATGGCAAACAGCTTGTCTTCGTGGAAATGAAGATGCTTCACTGGCCGGATTCCATGGCGACCTATTTGACCGGCGATCACATTCTGTTCTCCAACGACGCGTTCGGTCAGCACTTCGCCGTGCAGGAACTGTTCAACGACAAGGCGGATCCTTGCCTTTTGGACAAGGAGGCGATGAAATACTATGCCAACATCCTCACTCCATTTTCCCCTCTTGTAAAAAAGAAATTAGAAGAGATTTCCGGTTTTAATCTCCCCATCGACATCATCGCCCCTTCTCACGGAGTAATTTGGAGAGATCGGCCGATGCAGATCGTAGAAAAGTACGCCAAATGGAGTGATGACTATCAGGAAGATCAAATCACCATCGTTTATGACACGATGTGGGAAGCCTGCGCGTCGATCGCTCATCTCCTTGGCGAATACCTACACGAACTCTCTCCCGATACCAAGATCAAGATTTTCAACTGCGCGAAGGAAGATAAGAACGAGATCATGACCGAAGTATTCAAATCCAAGGCGATCGTCGTCGGTTCTCCTACCGTGGGTCAGGATGTCCTCTCCTCCGTGGCGGGATGGCTACACTTTTTGAAATCCCTGAAGTTCAAAAACAAAAAAGCCGCAGCCTTCGGAACCTACGGTTGGTCGGGAGAAGCGCCGAAGGTGATCCGGGAAGCGCTGATTCAAGCCGGCTTCGATACCATTGAAACCATGGCAAGGGTCAGCTGGACCTTAAAGGAAGAAGACAAAGAACAGGTAAAAAAATTAGCGGAAGACCTGGTCGCTGCGTGCAAATCAAATGCTTGAGAGAAAGGAAGGAAACTTATGATTCACAAAACAATGAAAGTGGAAGAAGCATTCAAACAACGACCGCATATCGTCGAACTCCTCAGCAAAAACAACATCGACTTCTGCTGCGGCGGTTGGCAGATTCTAGAAGATTCCATCAAAAAACAGGGACTCGATGTCGACGCCTTCGTAGAAGAACTCAATCGATACGAGCCGCAGGGAGAGGTGAATGACTGGAGACAGGCGCTTCATCTCGACAAGGATGCTCTGATCCGCTATATCGTGACGAACCACCACAGGACCGAAGAGAAGCTGGTGGAGGAGGTGGAGAAACTGTTGGAAAAGATTCTCTATGTCCATTATGAGCACCATGGGGAAGCGTTGACCTCCATCTACCAAACCTTCTTGGCACTGAAACAGGACTTGATGCCTCACTTTGCCGACGAAGAAAAAGTCGTCTTCCCCGATGCCCTGCGTAACCCGGGCACGGACTGGAGCAAGCTCCGAGACGATCACGATCAGGTGGGGGAGCTTCTACGAAAGTTGCAGACGCTGACATCCGACTTCACTCCTCCTGCAGATGCCTGCCCGACCTATCGGCTCGCCTTTGAGAAAATGCACGAACTCGTCGATGACATCCATCTTCACGTATTCTTGGAGAACTCGGTCCTGTTCGAACATTAGAAAATTCCCCAATCCGTCACTCCCGCACAAAATTTTCATGATTGTCTTGACAAGCGAAATCTACCCCTTTATAATAACACTTGTCGTTGCGCGGATGTGGCGAAATTGGCAGACGCACTATCTTGAGGGGGTAGCGAGCTATGCTCATATGGGTTCAAGTCCCGTCATCCGCACCATAAAAAAAGAAGCCGCACAGCGGCTTCTTTTTTTATGCCCAGGCGGAGGGACTTGAACGCCAAGCGAGAACCCACCCTGACCGTAGGTCAGGGTTCGAGCGCAGGCAGGCGTGAAAGCCGGGCATTTCGTCCTCACGCGAGAGCACACAGCGTGAGAAATGCGCGAGCGGCGCAAGTCCCGTCATCCGCGGTGTGGCGGCTACTCTTCCTTCGTTTCGCGTTTGTATTCCAGGATATCGCCGGGCTGACAGTCAAGGACATCACAAATGGCATCCAGCGTGGAAAAGCGAATCGCACTTATCTTGCCGGTCTTTATATTGGATAAGTTAACATTAGAAATTCCGACTTTTGCAGCGAGTTCATTGAGCGATATTTTCCTGTCTGCCATCATTCGGTCAAGTCTTAATACGATTGCCATAAGATTCACCTCACAATGTCGTGTCGCTCTCGTTTTGAAGCGTGCATCCGTAGTCAAAAACAAGCGACAGCACATATACGACCCCTGCGGCAATAAGACCGATAAGCCCTGTTACGCATCCTAATACCAAAAGAGCAATCGCTGTCTTTTTCAAAGCTTTTACGACAGGCTCTCGGAACGGCGTCCCGTCATTTTTAAGAAGCACGAAAACCTTTTCTGTAAACGACAGAATGATGAGCAAAACTGTTGTTTGAATGATCCCAAGAAGATTGGCTTGCAAAAAATTCGGAATAATCGTGTTCCAATTGCCGATTGTAATTTCATGATTCAGGATAACAGGCAGCATCACGCGAGTACCGCCTATTTCAAGGAAATACGGCAAGTCCCAAGTATATACCGCCCAGCTCATAATCTGAATGACGGCGGCGACGACGCAGACGACGAACGCGATTTTGATTACGATATGAACCGCTTTGCTGAACCGCTCGATTTTCTCTTTTTGATGTTTCATACGAAATCCTCCAAAGAAGTATTTGTGCCGGGTGACAAAGCGAGCATAACACCGCGATATATGATTGTCAAGTATTTTTTAACGATAAACATTAAATATATTATGATGAAAGTTATCATCCCGCAAAGTGAAATGCCCGCCGGAAGCATAATATCAAGCTTCTTTGCAAGGTGCTCAACGTGAACCGCAGCACCTACCAAAACACGAGCGAGCGGAACGGGTTTGATGAAGTTCTTACGGTACTTTCATTACCGAGAGCGTACCGCGGACGCATCGGCTAAATTAAAATTCCCTTGCAAAATCATCAAGACTCCCTTAAAATCGGCATTTCGGACGTGAGATATGCTAGAATGTCACCGAAAAAGGAGGCATACCATGAAACGACTTTTTGCAATTGTCCTTGTCTTAGCAATGCTTCTGATGGTCACAGCGTGTGGACAGGGTCAAAACCCAACCAACCCGTCAACCTCGGCGGATCCGACGACGCAGTCGACACCGCCGGCGACCACATTGCCGTCCGAGCCGGCGACCAAGCCGATCGGATCGGGTGATCCGTCCGCACCGGCCGAGGGCGAAACGATGGGACAAAAGATCCTGTCCGCATTCCAAGCCAACGCCGGCAAATCGCTCAATTCACTGGAAATGGCGGAACTGCTCCTCAAACACGAAGCGATTCAATTCGAAGGATCGGCCGACCCGATTGAACCGGGATTTTTGTTCGGATTCGACCAGGACATCACCGGATTCAAAGAAGGAGCGATCTTCGCACCGATCATCGGCAGCATCCCATTCGTCGGATATGTCTTCCAACTGGAAGAAGGCACTGACGTCGAAGCGTTCACTCAGAACCTCAAAGACCATGCGAATCTCAACTGGCTGGTCTGTGTCCGAGCCGATGAAATGATCGTCGAATCATCCGGCAACACGGTTTTCTTTTTGATGTGCCGTTCCGGACTCGAATAACACCGTAGCATTCCGATCACGGGCGCAGGCTTGTCCTCGCCCATTTTTGAGATTTTGACAAAATGATTTCGAGAGATTGATATGGTATTTTCCAGCATTCCCTTCCTGTTCTATTTCCTGCCGGCGGCACTGATCCTGTATTTTACCGCCCCGCGATCCTTCCGGAACACGATCCTGCTGATTTTCAGCTTATTTTTTTATGGGTACGGGGAACCCAAGGCCGTTTCCATCATGATCGCCGTTACCCTGGCGACCTATCTCTACGGACTCTGGCTCGGTCGAACCAAGACCAAGGCTGCGGCGCGCATCGTGCTGTTTCTGGCGGTGCTCACCGACCTGGCGGCGCTCATTTACTTTAAATACGCCGACTTCGCGATTCAGACATGGAATTCGCTCGGCGGCAGACTGCACCCCTTGCACATCGCCCTTCCGATCGGCATCAGCTTTTTTACATTCCAAGCGATCAGTTACCTCGTCGACGTCTATCGGCGCGATGCCGCGGTCCAGAAGAATCCGGCGCATCTTGCGCTTTACATCATGATGTTTCCCCAACTGATTGCCGGTCCCATTGTTCGGTATGCGGATATCGCCGCTCAGTTAAAACACCGAGTGCATACGGTCGAAAAGGCGGCATATGGTGTGAGACGCTTTGTCATCGGTCTTGCCAAGAAGGTGTTGATCGCCAATGTCCTAGCGGAATTCGGGAGTTACTATCTCGCTTCGACTCAACCCTCCATCCTCTTTGTATGGCTGAATGCCGTGGCTTTTACGCTTCAAATCTACTTTGACTTTTCCGGCTACAGCGATATGGCGATCGGTCTGGGGAAACTCTTCGGATTCGATTTCAAGGAAAACTTTCAATATCCCTATATCGCGCGTAGCGTCACCGAATTCTGGAGACGATGGCATATTTCGCTCGGGACTTGGTTTCGAGACTATGTGTATATCCCGCTGGGAGGCAATCGCGTGCCGCTCCCGCGCCATCTCCTCAACATTCTGGTCGTTTGGGCGCTGACCGGCCTCTGGCATGGAGCGGGATGGAATTTTGTCATCTGGGGGCTTTATTTCGGCCTGCTGCTTGTGATCGAGAAGCTCTGGCTTCTGCGCATTCTGGACAGAGCCAAACGGTGGAACCATCTCTATCTGTACCTTGCGGTCACCCTCGGATTTGTTTTGTTCCAAGCGCAGAGTTTGACGGAAGGAATCGCCTCGATCGGCGCGATGTTCGGCGCGGGGGAGCTGCCTCTGGCGACGCGCGAGACGCTGTACTACGCGCAGAGTTACGGCTGGGTACTGGCGTTGGCGGCATTTTGTGCCACGCCTTTGCCGAGCGCGATGGCGCGTGGCGTGCTGTATAAGCACAAGGTGCTCCAATGGGCAGAGCCCATTGTGCTCTCGGGTTTGCTCGTCCTCGTGACGGCATTTCTCGTCGACGGTTCGTTCAATCCCTTTCTCTACTTCCGCTTTTAGGCGCGCGTGCAAGGAGGAGTTCCTATGACGGACAAACACAAA
This sequence comes from Bacillota bacterium, assembly GCA_030529605.1. Lineage (GTDB taxonomy): Bacteria > Bacillota > Clostridia > Peptostreptococcales > Acidaminobacteraceae > JAUMWO01. The sequence goes on from JAUMWO010000017.1 coordinate 11,719, forward strand.
AACATCACCGTGCTCGCCCTGACGGCGCTTCTTCTGCTCGGTTTCTCCATCTGGTCTTGGACAAAACCGCCGCAGAAGACCTCAGAAAGTGAGCGGCGATTGCTGGCACAATTTCCCGAACCCAAGATCGAGCGCATTCTTTCCGGAGCGTGGGCCAAGGATTTCGAGTCGTATGCGACCGACCAATTTCCGATGCGAGAAACCTTTCGTGCGACGAAAGCGTTTGCGGCCTTTCATCTGATGCGCCTGAAAGACAACAACAAAATCTATCGCGCGGGGGACCATCTCTCCAAGATCGAGTATCCGATGAATGAGGAGATGCTCGAGTATGCGGCGGATCTTTTCCGTTCCATCTACGAGAAGCATCTGGGGGATTCCAAGGTCTATTTTTCGATCATCCCCGACAAGCATTATTATCTGTCGGGGCGCAATGGTTATCTCGCGATGGATTACGATCGGCTGATCGAAACCATGCGCGGTGCGACCGAGTACATGCCATACATCGATCTGAAGGATGCGCTCTCGATCGACCGGTTCTACCATACGGATGCGCATTGGAAGCAGGAGACTCTGATCCCGATCGCAAAGCTTCTGGGGGAGGCGATGGGTTTCGATGTGCAAGAAAACTACAGTGTACGGACGCTGGAGACGCCTCTCAAAGGCGTCTATGTCGGGCAGTATGCGTTGCCGATCCGGCCGGATGTCCTGCACTACCTTGTCTATGAGGAGTTTGATGCATTAAAAATCACCAATTTCGACAGCGGGACGCCGGTCGAGATTGACGTCTATGATTTGGAACGCGCGAAGGGGCAGGATGCCTACGATTTGTTCCTATCCGGAGCAAGTTCCTTGATCGAAGTTGAAAATCCGAATGCCACATCCGACCGGGAGCTGATCCTATTCCGCGATTCCTTCGGAAGCAGCATCGCGCCTCTCCTCACGAGCGGATATCGCAAGATCACCCTCGTCGATCTTCGGTATTTGCCGTCCAAATTTCTGGATCGTTTCATCGATTTTTCCCGCCAAGATGTGCTGTTCCTCTACAGCACGACGCTGCTGAATAACAGCAAAATCCTACGCTGATAAGGTTCGAAGGTTGCATCGACGGTGCAGCCTTTTTTCGTGAGAATCCGGCTGTTGTCGAATTCATAGCGCGTCTTTTGAGCCGGCCATTCTGGCTGGGAATCGTGCTCTTCGCCGTGTGGTTGACGGTGTTGTTCACGACCTACCGGATTTCGGTCCGGAATTACGAGAAGAGAGATTTGTTGATCTAGTTTTGGAGTTATGACCATTATAAAACGCCGCAGCTGTTTTTTGAGCTGCGGCGTTGCATTTCTTGAGCTAGCCTTCGATTTTGATCTCGATGTCTTCTTCGAAGTATTTTTTGGTTAGATTGTCGAGATAGGTGGAATAGAGTGTAAATTTGATGCTCTGAATCTCTTTGATTTGTTTGGTCTCCATCTCAGCATACGGAAAAAGGAAGTTAAAGACGCGATCTTTTCCCGGGTGGATCAGGTCACCGATGAATCCGAACATTTCCTTGCCGTTGACCAAGACTTCGTCGGTGTTGAGGCGAATCGTATAGTCGATCTTGCTTTCCGCATAAAGTGTCAATTTTTCTCCGTAACTCGGAATGGTTTCGAGATCCATCGCCCACAAGCGGATCCATTCGTTCTCGAGCAGAAGCAGATGGGAGGAGTGATCCGGGACATAGCGCTCCGCCTTGTCCATGCCCTTCGGGTACAGTCGGAGTGCTCCGCGGTACATATATTTGAGGTCCTTCAGGTTCAGAACTTCCCAGTTGATCTCAATCTCGGTGTAGTCTGAAATCTCGTGGCCTTGTAGTGTATAATCTTCGAAGACATTCACCGAAAATTCGACCGTCTGCTTGGGATCGGCGGTTAAGAATGCAATCGCGTCGCTGTGCACACCGTTGACATAGACATCACCGGATGAAAACGAGATTTCATGATCGGTTTTGTTTTCCCCGACAAATTTCAAATCGATCGATTCGTCGCTTTGCTTCACGACCTCGGTGAGCGTCAAGCGAAAGCCGTCGGTGTCCGCAATCAATTGCTCTGTGGTCTTCCCGAGATCGATTTCCATATGCGGGGTGACCTCAACGGGTGCATCCGTCGTCTTTGTGCTGACTTTCGCTTTTTCTGTCGAGCTTTTTGTCTGATCCGTCTTCGCAGGATCGGAAGACTCCGGGTTGTTGCCGCAGCTCGTCAAGAGCAATGCGAGCACCAACATAAAAATGGGTATCCATCGTTTTTTCATAAGTACCTCCAAGCGTATTATACCACCGACGGAGATACCATCGTCTGTTATCCTGTGAGATAATATAGAAAAGTGGAACAAAGAGGTGACATATGAGAATTGGATTTATCGGATGTGGCAATATCGCGCGCGATGATCGATGGAGTGACCGGATCGCAGTTTTGCCCGGCGGAGTCGATCCGTGTTTCCGCGAGGGATCGCGGGAAATTGCTCGAATTTGTGGCCCCCCGAGGACTTCGATCGGCGGAAACCAACGAGGAAGTCGTGCAGGATTCCGACATCATCGTGCTTGCGGTCAAACCGCAACAATACGAGGAGGTTATTCGATCGATCGCTCCGCATTTGCGCAAACGCATTCTCATCAGCATTGCCCCGGGAAAATCGTTGAAACAGCTTGAAGAATGGTGCGGGAGGCCGAGTAAAATCGTCCGAGCCATGCCCAATACTCCGGTCGCTGTCGGTGAGGGTATGAGTGCATTGTGTCGCAGCGCCGAGGTGACGGATGCGGAGATGGAGATCGTGTCTCGCATGTTTGCAAGCTTCGGACGAGCTTTGGTGGTGGAAGAGTCTCGGATGAATGCGGTCGTCGCCGTGAGCGGATCGTCTCCTGCCTATGTCTTTGTGATGCTTGAAGCGATGGCGGATGCGGCGGTGCGCCTCGGGATGGATCGAGCGCAGGCGTATACATTCGCATCGCAAGCGGTGCTCGGAGCGGCGAAGATGGTGCTCGATTCCGGAATTCATCCCGGAGTTTTGAAGGATCAAGTCTGCTCCCCGGGAGGGACGACGATCGAAGCAGTCCGAGAGCTGGAGCGGAGCGGGTTTCGGACTGCGCTCATCGAAGCGATGATCGCCTGCGGAGAAAAGTCGGGAAGGATGTAAACCGCGCGGACGACCCGCGCAAAACACCGACGCAAAATATTCACAGAAATCCTATTGATTCGTGTCCCGAAATAAGAGATACTGAAAATCGAAATACGATTTGGAGATGACGAAGTATATGGAAGCCGCGGAGATTGTAGATTACACCACATACCGAGAGAACGAAATTTTACCTCTCTATTCCGCGGTCGGATGGAGCAATTATATCGCCAAGCCGGAGATGCTTCGAGGTGCTTATGAGGGGGCACTTTGTGTTCTGGCGGCAAAATTCGGGGATGCCGTCATCGGTGTTCTGCGAGCGGTGGGCGATGGGCACTCGATCCTCTATATCCAAGACATCATCGTGTCCCCCGAGCATCAACGAAGAGGAATCGGTACTCGGTTGCTTCGATGTGTTCTCGAACGCTTTCCTCAGGTTTACCAGGTTGTGCTTTCGACAGATGATCAACCCCACACCGTAGCATTTTATGAATCGATCGGTTTTACGGCGTTTCGTAAACTCGGCTGCGAAGGCTTTATGATGATGCGTCGATAGTCGCGCCATCCCGGACGATTGACAGCGAACATCGAGAGAAGGAGGGTGGAGTGCAGATCAATACGAAACAAGTTTGGATCATTGCATCCGTCGGTATTCTTTTCTTTGTTGTGATCTGTGCCTTGTTTGTTTTACCGGATCGGATTCCCGCTCGCCATCACATGACCGGGGGAGTCAATCGTGTCGGCTCGAAATACGAGCTTCTCGTATTTCCACAGGCTGCAGCCATGGTTTCCTGGGTGCTGGGGCGTTCCTCGCGACGTCCGCGCTTTCTCGATCTCAATCTGGTGATTCTTGCGACGATCGCACTGTCCCTTGTGCTTCGCTTGCTGCACGCCTTCGAATTACTGCATGGGGATTTCAATCGGATGATGATGGTTGTTTTTTTTGTTACGATCGCGGGCATCGTCCTCGTGCTCGCTTGCCATCTCAAGTCCGATGCCACACGAAAGAAAGGTTGGAAATGAAATCGATTTATATCGTCACCGGAGCTGCCGGGCATCTCGGCAGCACGATCTTAGAGCTTCTTGTCGACCGCGGTGAGCGGGTATTTGCGTTGCTTCTCGCAGGGCAGGAGCCCAAGCTCCGGCATCCGGCGATTCGTTATTTCACCGGGGATGTCTGCGACATCGAGTCGCTTCGTCCGATGTTTGAGGCTGCGGACGGTGCGGTGACGGTGATTCACACCGCGGCGCGGATATCGATCGCGCGGCGCATTCAAAAGGGCGTGCGCGAGGTCAATGTCGCAGGGACGCAGAACATCATCGCTCTTTGCCGAAAATATGCCGTGCGCCGTCTGGTGCATGTGAGCTCCGTGCATGCGATCCCCGAACTTCCGAAAAATCAAGTGATTACGGAGGTCGACTCCCTCTCGGCGAAATCCGTCGTCGGAGGATATGCCAAGACCAAGGCGGAAGCAGCCCAAGCAGTCTACGAAGCGGCGGCGGAGGGACTCGATGCCGTGGTGGTCTTCCCGTCGGGGATTCTGGGACCGAATGACCGCGGTGAAAACCACTTGGTGCAGCTGATGCTCGACTACATGAGAGGGAAACTCCTCGCGAGCGTCCATGGCGGCTACGATTTCGTCGATGTGCGCGATGTGGCGGAGGGCTGTCTGCGCGCTGCGGATTATGGTGTGCGTGGCGAAGGATATATTTTGAGCGGGCATTACGCTTCGATCAAGGAACTGCTCTCTATGGCTGCTCCTCTGTGCGGGGGCAAGCGGATTCCGACGCTTCCGATCTGGTTGGCGAAACTGGGGGTTCCCTTTGTCGAGCTGTACGCCAAGCTTCGTCGCCGCCGCCCGCTGTATACCTCCTATTCGCTGTACACCTTATCATCGAATGCGCGGTTTCGTTCCGCGAAGGCGCGCGAGCAGATCGGCTATCGTCCGCGTGCTCTGCGTGAAACCGTGTCCGACATGATTCATTGGCTGCGAGAAGGTAGGTGAGCATGGCGGAACCGGTCATCCACGAAATGAGCGAACGAGAGAAGGAGCTGGCGTACAAGCCGCTGCTTCCCCTCTTTTTCAAACAGTTTATCCCGGCTGCGGTCGCGATGGTCGTCCAATCGATCTATACGATCGTCGATCGCATCTTCATCGGCAACATCCCCGGCTACGGTCAGATCGCCATCGGCGGGGTCGGTGTCGTGATGCCGCTTATCTTTTTTTATTTTGCGATCGGTGCATTGTTCGGGATCGGCGGTTCCGCCAATATCTCACTTGCGCTGGGGCGCCGGGATCGACGTCACGCCGAACGGGTGCTCGGCAATGTGTTCACGCTGATGCTAATCACGACCACGGCGATCAACATCTTGTTCCTGCTCTTTTCCCGCGATATTTTGACCCTATTCGGGGCATCGGAGACCAACATCGGCTATGCGGATACGTATTTTCGCATTCTGGTGGTCGGTACTTGGTGGAACATGCTGTCTTTTGCGTTCAATCAGGTGATTCGAGCGGAGGGCAACGCGCGTCGCGCGATGAATTCGATGCTGATCGGCGCGTTCACCAATTTTATCTTGGACCCGTTGTTCATCTTCGGTCTCAACATGGGAGTGGCTGGCGCCGCCTACGCGACCATCATCGCGCAGTTCCTGTCCTTTGCTTATGGAGCAAGTTATTTCCTGCTTCGCAAGAGCGAGGTCCCGCTGCACAAGGACTCCCTTCGTCCAAATTGGGAAATCATCAAACACATCGTGGCGATCGGGTTTACGCCGTTCTTCATCCAAGCCGCCGGCTCGCTGATCGGTCTGGTGATGAACAACAGCCTGCGCCACTACGGTGGCGACTTGGCGATGAGCGCACACACCATCATGGGCACGCTGACTTCCTTTACGATCATGCCCATCATTGCGATGAATCAAGCCTTACAGCCCATCGTCGGTTTCAACTACGGGGCTCGGAATTTTAAGCGGGTGCGCGGCGCCAACATCATCGGCGTCGCCGGAGCGACATTATTTTTGACGGTGATCTGGCTCTTGGCGATGTGGATCCCGCGGCAGATGGCGAGCGTCATGGCCAAGAGCGGCGATTTGATCGATCTGGGCGCGCTCGCGATCCGTACAGCCTATTATTTTATTCCGCTTTATGGCGTACAGATCATCAGTGCGAACTTCTTTACCGCGATCGGCAGAGCCAAGACCTCCTTTTGGATCTCGACGAGCCGTCAATTTACGGTGCAGCTGCCGCTTCTTTATTTTTTACCTCGTTCCTTCGGTTTGGTCGGCATCTGGTGGGCGATCTCCGTCGCCGACCTGCTCGCCTTCGGCATTGCCATCGCCTTCGTGATCAAGGAATATCGACATATGAAAGCCGAAGAACGGCGTGACCTTGCGCTCGCGTCGTCCGTGGAATCCTAAGTGCACCGAAATTTGATTGACTAAATTTGTAATCATGTTAAAATGGAAGCGATAGCAAATGATTGCTTGAATGGAGGAACCATGCAATTTGTAGGAAAGAAATTGGAAGATTTCACTGTGCCGGCATTTGCCGGTAACGAGTTTACCAAGATTTCGAAGAAGGACGTGCTCGGGAAATGGGGTCTGTTCTTCTTCTATCCGGGCGATTTCACCTTTGTGTGCCCGACAGAGCTCCAAGACCTCGCAAATCTCTACGATGAGTTCAAGGAAATCGGCTGTGAAGTCTACGGGGTCTCGACGGACAGCGAATTTGTTCATAAGGCGTGGAGAGACGCCTCGGAAACGCTCAAAAACGTCAACTATCCGCTCCTTGCGGACCGCTCCTTCACCCTGTCTCGCTTCTTTGAGGTGTTGATCGAGGAAGAAGGCCAAGCGCTTCGCGCCACGATTCTGGTCAATCCGGAAGGCGAAATCGTCGTATACGAGACCAATGCGCTCGGGATCGGGCGCAATGCCAAAGAGATCCTGCGCAAAGTCCGAGCGGCACAATTTGTCGCAGCGCATGGAGATCGCGTTTGCCCGGCAAATTGGGAACCGGGAGACGATACCCTCAAGCCGGGGATCGACCTCGTCGGCAAAATCTAAATTTCGTTTCTCCTAGGAACCGAAATGAAAGGCCTCTGCGTCCCTGCGGGGGTCTTTTTTATTTGCGCGGAACCGCATCATCCCGCGTGCTATAATGGACTTAACCAGAAATCAAATGGGTGAGGAGGGAACGAAAATTTGATGAAACGGAAGTTTTCAAGATGTTTGCTTTTACTGACTCTGTTGATGCTCATCGTCGGATGCAGTCCGTCTCAAACACCGGTTACCGATTCAACCGCCGGGGCATCCGTTCCGACGGGAGCGCAGAACCTGACGACTCAGCCGCCGACGAAATCTTCGGAAGCCCCTCCGTCTCCGACGAGCATGCCGGAAACGACAGGGAACGAGACGACGAACGCGATGGCGAGTGCGTCGGAGACGACATCGGGTGATACCGATGCGGCGGCACCGGTGACGGTGTCCTTTGCGGAAGAAAAACCGGATATCACCCCGGCAGCGATATTTATCGCCGATGAGACCGAACCGCAGGTCGCAGTCCTGCTTCAATCCGAAGCGGTGCTCAACGAGGTGGAGATCCTCGAGTTCCGCTACGAAGAAAGTCCGCAGGGCATGAAGGTGTTCCCGGACGTGATGACGACGATCGACGAACTCTCCCCGGATCGTCCTCTGCTGGTCAAAATGACCTTCTACGGATTGTATCCGCGGTACGGCATCTCATATCCGGATGCGCAGGGGTTGCGCCGATACTTCGCCGTCGATATGAGCGGAAACGACGGCTCGCTCTATCTGCTTTCGATTGAGCCGACAACAACAAAATAGGAAGGTGAGATGATGTCTGTATTTAAGGTGACGGTGCGTCAAGAGGAAAAACTGCGCATGAAATGCACCGGGGAAAAGCACGAGATGTTGATCGACGAGCCGGAACGCCTCGGCGGGACGGATTTGGCGATGAACCCGCTCGAAGTGTTGCTCTCCTCATTCGGTGCCTGTATGTCTGTTCATGCGTGGCTGCTGGCAGAGCGGATGAACATCCGTCTCAAGGATGTATGCTTCGAATTGGAAGGCGAAACCGGCCCATACGAGCGAGTGGGCAACATCACTCCGGTCGGTTTCCGTCGCATTCACACCCGCATCTCCGTCGAGGCGGACAACAGCCAAGAGGAGATCGATGCATTCGTCCACGAGATCGA
>JAUMWO010000174.1 GCA_030529605.1 Bacillota bacterium
TATCCGAGCGAGCGGGTTCAAATTGAGCTCCCTCGCCGTGGACTCACGCATCAAGAGCAGCGCCGCTCCGGCATCATTGATGGTCGATGAATTTCCCGCGGTCACACATCCGTCGGTCTGAAACACCGGTTTCAAAGCGGACAATCCTTGCATCGTTGTCTCCGACTTAACTCCGAGATCCGAGTCAACAACCACCTCCTTTCGCTTCAGCGTGACGGCGATCGGCACGATCTCATCTCGGAAGCGTCCCATTCGAATGGACTCCGCCGCACGCATTTGACTGCGTAAGGCGAAGGCGTCCTGTGCTTCCCTCGAGATTTTGTAATCCGAGGCAAGGCGTTCCGCGGTGAGCCCCATACCTTCGAGTAATTCGAGCAGCAGATCCTCGATCACGGCATCGCCCATGCGGACTCCCGCCCGCATCCCCCGCATAATGTGCGGGATGCGACTCATGCTTTCCATACCGCCGCCGATGCAGGCATCGTATTCTCCCGCCAAGATTGCATTCGCGCCGAGCGCAATGCTTTTGAGACCGGATGCGCAATTCTTGTTTACGGTAAACGCCGGAATCGAGATCGGAAGACCGGCGTCGAGAAGCGCTTCGCGCGCCGGGTTTCCGCGCGGCTCGGTCCCGACGATGTTGCCCATGATCACTTCCCCGATTTGATCGCCGGCCACTCCCGTTCGTTGGAGGAGCGCACGGATTGCGACGCTGCCGAGACGATATGCCGGGAGGGCGGAGAGCTCTCCCATGAACGTCCCGATCGGAGTGCGGACCGCATCGACGATGACGACGGAATCTGCCGGATCGCGCTGCAGCAACGAATTCATACAACCGTTATCCTTCGCCCCCTTCATCATGAACCGACCTCAGTCAGCGCTTTGCGGCCTTGTTCGGTCAGCTCGAGACGACGCTTATACAAGCCCTTTTCCGCGACATAGCCGACGCGGGACAGATGCGAAGTCACACTGGAGACCTTGAGCGATTTCCATTGCTGCTCCTTGACAAAGGCCGGGAGTTTGTGAGGATCGGATTCTACCAATTGCATCATTTGTGCGTACTGCGGAGTCAGACCTTTTCGAGCAAATTTTTTCTCGTTATCGTTCATATGCGATTCCGCAATCAATTCTCCGGCTTCGGTGAGATGGAACTGATAGAAACTGCTTGCAAACAAGCCCGCACGTTCGATCAATCCCCCTTGGTCAAGACGAGCGATGATCTCGGAGCTGGTCTTGGAGTCGACACCCAGTGCATCGGTAATGTCGGACATGTAACCATGACCCACCGCGATGAGTTTCAACACTTCCACTTCCTGAGCACTCGGCGTAATCGACTGACGGTTTCCTCCGCTCACTTTCACATTCCAGCCGGAAGCACCGTAGTATTTCGGTTTTCCAAAGAAGGTAAAGATGACGCCAAACACCAGCGTGACGACGAGACCCACGATCGCCAGATGCGTCCAAGTCGATACGGTAAAGATTTTGAGCAGATCGGTCAAGGTCAGGACCGCCATCGTGATGATGCCGGCGATGACACCGCCGAGCGCACCGGTTTCATTGAAACGCGGCCAGATCATACCGAAGATGAGCAGGATTGCCGGTGGAACCAGCCAAGCGTTCGCGAACGCAAAGAGATAAGTCGGTCCCCCCGGGAAGAAAGTAAGAATCCAAGTCATCACGCCGACCAGGATCATGATGATCTTACTCGCTTTCAAACTCTTCTTCGGATCCGCTCCCGGAGCGATCAGACGCTGATAGATGTCGCGCGTCGCCGTAGAAGTAGCACCGATTGTGGCTGTGGAAGCGGTGGAGATGGAAGCGGCTACCGCTCCGACGATGAAGAGCGATGAAAGAACCGGCGGGAAGAGTTTAGCAAATGCACCGTACGCCGCAGTCGGCGGAACCGCACCGCCTCCCAAAGTAAATGCTTGCGGCATCACGGCACCTGCATATGCTCCGATCAAAGTCAGCGGAATAAAGAAGACGACGATCAGGAACAAACCGGCGAGAACGAACGAGTTGCGGCCGACTTTCTCGCTTCGGCAAGAAGCGATTTTAATCCAGTAATAGTTGTTGCCGAGGACGAGTGCGGTACTGAAGAGCAGTACGAAAGTGAGCGCACTCGGGTATTTAATCGATGTCATCGAGAGCGTCAG
>JAUMWO010000018.1 GCA_030529605.1 Bacillota bacterium
GACCCGACCCCGGTTGTTCCACGCCCGAACACGCCGAGCCCGATCGTCGAGATCGTGGTTGAGGAAGTTCCTCTCTCCACGACCGACCCGCTGTTGCAGCACCTACTGGCAAATGTCGATCGCAACGCAGGTGCCGGATTTACCGACATTCAAGGCCACCGCGCAGAGAAATCCATCCAATTCGTCGCGTCTCTCGGCCTGATGGAAGGCGTGACCAAAGACAAATTTGCGCCGAACCAAGTGCTCACCCGAGCGATGGTCGTCACCGTCCTCGCCAGGATGGTGCAGGCACTGCCGGGCAAACACCGCTTTGCCGATGTGCCGACAGGATCCTACTATGACGCCTATGTTGGATGGGCGTTCCAAAACGGCATCGTCGTGGGCAGAGACCCAAGCCGCTTCGATCCGCATGCCAACATCACGCGAGAAGAACTCGCCGCGATTCTCGCGCGCTTTGTTCAAAAATACCCATACAAACTGACTGCCGAAGCGGCAAAAGGCACCTACGCGGACCACGCGAGCGTCAGTCCGTTTGCGCGAGACGCCGTGAAACGCCTGGCGGCATTCGGATTGTTCGGACCCGTCGAAGGCAAATTCAACCCGAAAGAATCGGTGACGCGAGGAGAACTTGCAGAAGTCCTGAAGCGCCTCATCGTATCCCATAGCGCGACCGACAAGTAGTCCGACAGCTCACCCGAGCATATCGGGGAGCAACAACGGCCAACACCCATGAGGAGAGAGTGCTACAATGACATCCGTCGTTTCAGCACTCTTTTTTCGCCCCACGGCATTTTGATATAATGAACGGGGAGGCCGCCATGAGCATTCACGAATTTGGGCAACACCATCCGCACAAGGTCCTGCTCCTGCATCCGTCCGTGGTGATGTGGGACTACTTTGAGGCCGTCATCCCGCTGCTCGAGCCCCATGTTCACGTCATCGTGCCTGCCCTGCCCGGCTACGACCCCGAGCGGCCTGGTGACTTTACGAGCATCGAAGACATTGCGCGTGAGCTCGAGCTTCTTTGGCTGGAGAAAGGGTGGGGCAAGGTCTCCGGCATTTACGGTTGCTCGATGGGCGGCAGCATCGTGATCCGGCTGCTGGCCAACCGCAAACTGCCGATTTGTCACGCCATCATCGACGGCGGCATCACGCCCTACCAACTCCCATGGCTCGTCACCCGGTTCATCGCGCTCAAAGATTTCTTGATGATCTACCTCGGCAAACTCGGCGGAATCAAACTTCTCGAGCGCGCCTTCGCGACCGATTCCTACTCCCCCGAAGACCTCCGATACATCGAAGCCGTCCTCAAAAAAATGAGCGCCAAGACCATCTGGCGCACCTTCGACTCCTGCAACAACTACTCCATGCCGGAGCCGATTACGAGCGATTGCGAGCACATCGAATACTGGTTTTCCGCCGCCGAAGAAAACGCGCGCAAACACGACATCGCCTACGTCCGCCAACACTTCCCCCAAGCGACCTTCCGCCGCTTCGACCAAGTCGGCCACGGCGGCCTCGCCGTCCTCAAACCCGAGCTCCTGGCGGCAGGCATCCTGCGCCTCACCCCAGCTCCCTAAGTCCCCCTTCGGAGAATGGCAAGATACGCCTCGTACGCGAAGGCCCGATTGCGCCGCGCGCTCGAAGTCTGCACCAAAACCCCCGCATCGACAAGGCTTCGCACGGCGCTGGCGATCGTATTGTACGATACCCCCAGCGCTAGAGCGGTTTTTCCGATCTCGATGATCGGATTGGCCTCCAAATAGCGAAACAGAGAGAGTGTCATCTTAGGGGAACGAGGCAGTGATTCGATCGCTTCGAGCTTCTCGCGATGGAGTGCATCGAGTTCCTCGATCGTCTCCATGGCTTCGGTTGCCGACTCGATGAGCGCGCGTAAGAAAAACTTTACCCATTGCTCATAATGTCCCTGCTTGCGCACCTCCATCATGCGGTCATAGTATTCGATCCGATGTTTCTTCAAATAATAAGAGAGATACAGCGCCGGTGTCGTCAACACGCGGTGTTGCATCAAAAACAGAACGATCAGCAAACGGCCGACTCTCCCATTTCCATCCAAGAACGGGTGAATCGTTTCGAACTGGTAATGAGTCAAAGCAGCTTGAAGCACATCATCGGTCGGCGTATTCAGATACCGCTCCAAATCCGCGATGGCGACCTCCATATCCTCCGGTGCAGGAGGGACAAACAGAGCACTGCGTAATGTACTCCCTTGCCCCCCGATCCAATTTTGCGACCGTCGAAATTCCCCCGGAGTCCGCTCCTGCCCTCGCACTCCGGACATCAAAACGGCGTGCGTCTCTCGGATCAAACGGTTGCAAAGCGGCAGATCGCGCAGCCTCTCGATCGCAAATTCCGTCGCTTTGATGTAGTTGATCACCTCCGCGACATCCCGGTTCGTATTGGCGTCCACCGATGGATCCAAGACATCCTCCAGCGTCGCCTGCGTGCCTTCAATCTGCGAGGAAAGCAGCGCCTCCTTGCGCACATACATCGATACAAAAAGCGTGACATCCGGTATCAGCTTCGTCATCCGCTCCAAAGTCGCCAGTTTTCCATGCGCCTGCGTCAGCAACGCAACAAGATCCGCCGTCAGCTCGATCGGCGGAACCGGTGGGAGAGGAGCAGGCACAAAAGACGAGTATGCCAACTCCCCGTAAAGATTGGTTTTATGATATCCGGCACGATGTTTCATCCCAGCTCCTTTTTCAAATTCAGATCATTGATTGAAATACTGCCCTTATTTTACGCTCCTTATTTCAATTTTTCCACTAAAATTGAAATAAGGAGGCGTCGAGCGTCCCCTTATTTCATTTTCAGCCCGCGCCTCCGGCCGGGCTGCCTCCTTACACCCGGATTCTATGTGCCGAACACGGCGCCTTCCTGTGATATACTTCTTTTACAAGGAGAATCTATGCACATCGACGAGTGGAAAGCCATTACCCTGACCCGCCTCGGGTTGACGCGACCGATGACGACACACGAGATCTGCCGGCGCCACAACGGCGTGCAAGCACAATTCCAGACCTACGCCGACGAAGGATTCAAGAGCCGGCTCAGACCGGAAGAATGGGCGAGCGACTGGAGCCGAGACCTCGTACGTCAGTGGTCGCTGCGCGGGACGATCCACGCCTACCTCAAAGAAGAAATCCCGCTCTATCTGTACAAAGGCCGCAACCAGGGTGCGTGGCTCGACTACCTGTCCAAGCACGGCGGCGCCACCCGCGAAGAAGAACAGCATTACGCGCATCTTATCGAAGACAGCCTCCGCAGCGGAAACAAGACCCGCGACGAACTCAAAGCGATCTGCCGCAGCGCCGGGCTCCGACCCGAACAAGAAAAACACTACTTCAGCGCCTGGGGCGGGCTCCTCGCGGCGATGGTCTTTGACGGCCGCATCTACCAAGAATACGGCAAACGCTCCTTCGGTCTGCTCGATCGCTACGAACCCTGGGAGCGCGACGCCGCACAGCTCGAAATCGCACGCCGGTACTTCTCCGGCTTCGGCCCCGTCTCCATCCGCGATGCGCGCTACTACTTCAAGACCACCAAAAGCGAAATCGAAGGCTGGATGAAACAGCTCGACCTCAGCACCGTCGAGGTCGGCGGCACGCGGCGCTATTACATCGGAGACCTCCCCGTCCCGGACGAAATCCCCGAAGCTCTCTTCATCGCCGGATTTGACGCCCTGCTGCTCGCGTTTGAGAAGCAGGAAAACCCCTTCTTCGACCCCAAATTCCTCCGCGAAATCTACACGATGACCGGCATCATCAAGCCGACCCTTCTTCTCCGCGGAAGTCTCACGGCGACTTGGCGGAAAGAGAAGGGCAGTGTCTTCGTCAAACCATTTCGTTCGCTCACGAAAAAAGACATCCAACGCATCGAACAGACCGCATTCAAGCGATTTGACACACAGAAAATCCACTGGGAGTAACCATGGCACAAAAACTGAAAGATTATTATGACCTCGCATACGCCCGCATGCTGGGCACCAAGCTCAACACCGTCGCCCCGCATTTTGACGTCGACCGGTTTTGCGACCTGCTGACCGATCGCCTCGAACACCTGGAGTTCAACGATCGACAGGTCCTGCTGGCGACCACCGTCCACGAATGCCTCGGAGAACCGTATCCCACAGCCCTCAAGCGATTTCACCGGATTCTCGGCCCCGAGCTCCCCGGCAGCCTCGGGATGTTCACCCAAGGATTTTGGCTGTGGCCGCTCGGCAAATATGTCGAGCTCTACGGAGCCGAGTATTTCGAGGAGAGCACCGCATTCAGTAAGGAGCTGACCAAACGATTTACGAGCGAGTTTTGTCTGCGCCCGGTCGCGAGTCGTTTCCCCGAGCGCACGATGTACTTGATGGTCGAGTGGAGTCTCGATCCCAATCAGCGCGTGCGCCGCTGCGCCAGCGAATGTCTGCGCATCCGGCTCCCTTGGGCGAAGCGCCTTTACGTCGCCCTCGACCATTTCGATCTCTATGTCCGGATCCTGTCCAATCTGCGCAACGATCCTGACAAGACCATCCAAAAGAGCGTGGCGAACAACCTCAACGACCTCTACCGCGAGCAGCCGGACAAATTTGAGTTCATCCTCGCCCTATGGCAACAAGAGGAGCTCAGTCCCGCTTGCGCCTGGATCATCCGGCACGCCTCCCGCACCAAACGAAAGGACGCGGAGCAAACAAGTCGCTGATCTCCCGCGATCTTCAACCGCCGGTGGAGGCACCCTGCCCTCCCGAATTGCTCGCGAATTGCTTGCGACATCGTTTCCGATATCGCTTCCGGCAACAAAAATCCTCGGCAAGCACAAAGGCTGCGCCTGCCGAGGAAAAGGAAGGAAGTAGGAACGATTGGTAGCGGCGTGGTCCGCTTGGTTTGCCCTAGAGTTCGTCGTGCAACACCTTGCCGTCGATGATGGTCATCACACAGTGCGCGTGCGCATCGAGAGCCGGGACACCCCGGAAGATCGCGATGTCGGCGTCCTTTCCGACTTCGAGGGAGCCGAGTCGGTGATCGAGCCCGGCGATTTTGGCGGCATTGATCGTGATCATATTGAGGGCACGATCATGCGGCGTGCCGAGACGCACCGCTTCCCCCGTCTGCACGACGAGAAGCTCAGGCGCCAAGATCGGACCGTCCGTCATGATCGCACAGAGAACCCCGCGACGATCGAGTTCCGCCAAACACTCGATGTCGATCTTGCCGCATTCGCCCGGTAGCAACAGGATGCCGATCGGACCGTAGATCACTCCGACCAGACCCTTGGCAGAGCAGATTTCCTCGTAAAAATCCGAACTCCCCCAAGCATGGTCGAGCGTGAAGCGGATATCAAATTCTTCGGCGATCTTGAGGACGGTGAGCATATCGTATTGTTCGCAGTGGACCTTGAGCGGGATTTCCTTACGCAGCACCTTGCACAGATTCTCCAGACCGGCATCGTATGGGATCGTGTTCCCTTGCGCGGATTTGACCTTCGCGCCCTTTCCGTCCTTTGCCCCGGATTTCTGGGCGCTCTGTGCTTCCCGTTTTTCCATATATTCTTTTGCTTTGTTGAGTTGGTCGCGAATGACCTGCGCGATTCCCATGCGAGTCATCGGGAGTTGATTCTTGGAGCCATACACCCCTTTGGGATTGCCGCCCATCGCCATTTTTAGCGCGATGTGGTTGGCGATGCACATTTGCTGCGTCGTCCCCGGGATATGCTTCAGAGCACAGACCATACCCCCGATCACATTGCCGCTTCCCGGCGTGATGACCGAAGTGGTGATTCCGGCGCGCACGGCACGCTCAAAATCCTTGGATGTGCAGTCGATTCCGTAATACGCTTCGACGGCTGGCGTCGCGTTGTTGGTCATTTCGTTGAGATCCTGATTGTCCGCCTCAAATCCGCCGATGTGACTGTGCGCATCGACGAGCCCCGGCATGACAAACAGCCCGTCGGCGTCGATGATACGGGCATCCTTAGGCGCTTTCACTTTGGCGCCGATCTGAGCGATCTTGCCGTCCTGGATGACGATATGTCCCTTTTCGTAGCATTTCCCGGCACCCGTGAAGATGGTTGCATTTCGAATTACCAGCATGAGATCCCTCCTTGTCGGCTCAGGATGTCCTCACCGTCGACATAAACTTTGCGAAGCTGCGCTTTGTAGGTGTCCAGCGGATTGTCGCTCCAGATGGAGAGGTCGGCGTCATATCCCTTGCGGAGACAGCCGATGCGATCTCCGACTTGAAGGATGCGAGCCGGTGTGGACGTAATCGCCCGGAGCGCTTGTGCGGAGGACAGCCCATGGCGGCGCCAGTAGAGTGCATTCCAGAGGAGAGATTCCTTGCCGGATGTCGTGCCGTCCCCGCAACAGGAGATGGCGATCTGAGCCGGGCAATTTGGATTTTCCATCATCGCGATGATTTTGTCGGGTTCGGTTTTGCTGTTTCCCGGGATATAGCATTCGGTTTGGTCCCCCAAAACAACCGGCACCTCCCCGGACAAGACCGGCTGAAATTGGTCGTCGAGGCCGAAAGCGCCCGTGAGCACGAGACGGAGCTTCGGATAGCGTCCAAGTGCGTTCAGCACGGCGTCGATCTGTGCTTTGCCGCTGCAGTTGACAAACAGCGGGAGTTCTCCGCTCAGGACGCGTTGCACCGCGAGATGCTTGGAGTCATATCCGTCGTCGGGCTTGTATTTCTCGGCTTTGTCAAGGGCTTCGATCAACATGGAGAAGATCCCCATGCGGGTCATCGGCGCCACTTCACGCTTTTGAAAGGCTTTCTTTACCTGATTGGTGACGGATGCGATCATCGCGTTGGATTCCTTGACCAACATCCGATAAGGACTGGATCCTACGGTTTTAAATACGGCGGTCTGTCCGCCGATGATGTTCTTATTGGACGGTGAGATGCAGGCGGCCGTCACCCCATAGGTGTACACCTTTTGGAAATTCATTCCGTCGTGATCAAACCCGTACAGGATATTCATTTCCGGCGTGATGGGGGCGCTTCCTTCGTGGTTGTCGCCTTCGGTCCATCCCGGTCCGACCGTCCCCCAGACATTGAGCGCGTCGACAAAACCGGGGAGCACAACGCATCCGGAAGCGTCGACGACTTCATGTTTTGAAGCGGCGATGTTTGCTCGCATATCGACGATGATTCCGCCTTCGATTGCGAGATCAACTTGTTTTACTTGACCGAGCCCGTCGTGAACGGTTCCATGCTTGATGACTACCATAATCCCCCTTTCGTGTGTTCGCCGGTCACCCGGAAATTTGCCCGTTGCAGCGTCGGAGTCTTCGCGTCCGATGCATCGCCTTGCGGCGCGCGGAGCGATGCACGGAGCAATGCGTGTTGCGACTTGCGCGGAGCGCCTCAATTCGATTGTAGCGCAAGGCACAACGGGAATTTGTATCGAGGGATTTGAAATCGTAGAGATTATGTTCAGGAAATACAACTTGTAGTTGTTATATTGGGTTGCATTATTTCTTCTTATAACGCTTTTTCATAGCCTTGCTCTTAATCAGCAGAGATTTGTTTCTCTTGTAATTGCTCATATACCATAGGTTGTATTTTTGCGTGATTTCGGTTGCGAAATATAAGAATCCGATAAACGCGCCGTTGATGACCGGGCGATAAATATCGACTTCGCCGGTGTCGAGTTCGACGGTCTCTTCCTGCACCCAACCGAACTCCACAAATTTGCGGATGATCTCCTGCATTCTGGTCGGCGCGATGTCCAAACTGGAGCAGATGTGCTCGAGCGAGAATGGGATGGAGGAACGTTTGTAGATGAAAATGATGGTGTCAAAAAAATCCCGATCCGCAAGATGGCGGAACAGATCGGTAAACTCTTCAGCGGAAGAGAGGATGCAGTTGTAACCATCCTTCGGTTCCGGCATGAAAAAGATGCTGGGACCGTCCTTTCTAGCATTGACATAAGCGATCCCCGTTTCAAACAGCAGGCGACATCGCGTGCAAGTATCGTCGTTTGGATCCGGAGTGTCCGTGAACGGCATATGGAAGACATTCGGGATGCCGGAGATCCCTTTGAAGAGCGCCCAGCACAGTTCGCTGGCGCGGTACATCTGTTCCTGCTCCGGCGTCGATTGCATCAGGCCGATCAGATAGTTGTCGATGCTGACATTGTCGAGATGACTTCTTCCGAACAGCTCGTCGATGCTCACCCCGAAAAAATCTGCAATGACCGGGAGGAGAGTGATGTCGGGAGTTCCGCCGCACTCCCATTTCGAGACGGCTTGGACGGAGACGCCGACGACGGATGCAAGCTCGGACTGGGTCACGGATCGCTCGATGCGCAGTTGTTTGATGCTTTCGCTGAGACTACGGTTCATGATGCACCTCCGCCTTGATTATACCACGATTCAAATCTCGGTTGATCGGTTCAGAATCAAAATGTAATGCGATCAAATGTTATGCTATCGCAGTTCGCCTATCGGTTGATGACATTTGATATAATGAAGGCACTATTTTTTGTATACGGAATCATTGTAACAACAGAGGGAGGCAGTAGGAGTTCAAGTTTCAGGGTTATCAAAGGGGGCGACATGTCACGATTTATACTGAGGCGAGTATTAAGCGGTTTGTTGACGGTGTTGATGGTTTTTCTGATCAACTTCGCCATCATCAAGATGGCACCGGGCGATCCGATCAAGACGATTATGGGCAAAGAAAACGACGACCCCGTCTTGCGTCAGGCGCTGATGGAAAAGTTTGGTTTGGATAAACCTTGGCCGGTCCAACTTTACAAGCAGCTGACGAGTGCGATGCGTGGAGATTTGGGGAACTCCATCATCTACAATCGTCCGGTGAGTGAGATGATTAACGAGCGCTTGGGCGCGACGGTTTTGCTCGGGTTGGCCTCTGCCATCCTGGCACTTCTCCTGGGGACAGGACTCGGTATTTATTGTGCGCGGCGCGAAGGCAGCATCTTAGACTCTGTTTTCTCCAATGTATCCTATGCACTCGATGCGATGCCGTCTTTTTGGCTTGGGATGATGTTGATCATCATCTTGGCATCACGACTCAAGTGGTTTCCCGCTCAGGGGATGTACGATGCGCGCGCCGCGTATGAGGGCGGACGCTATGTTCTCGATGTGCTCTGGCATCTTGTTCTTCCGACCATCACGATGGTTTTCATCACCATGCCGGGTTATTTCCGGATTGCGAAAAGCTCCATCCAACAAGTCACCAGTGAGGACTTCATTGTCACATTGCGAGCGACGGGGATGAGCGAGAAAAAAATCTTCCGAAAGTACATCTTTAAAAATGCGATTCTACCGACGGTCACGATGTTCGGGATCACGCTCGCCTTTTTGGTCACGGGGGTTACCCTGATCGAGATCGTATTCTCATGGCCGGGCACCGGACGCCTGACGATGACCGCGATCACCCAGCGCGATTATCCGACACTGATGGGGATTTATCTCGTGATGAGCGTTTCCGTCGCCGTCGTGATGATCATCGTCGATGTCGTGTACGCCGTTTTGGACCCTAGAATTCGATACGACAGCTAGGAGGGTTGCGATGAAAGAATTTGGTATGCGTGTCTTGGAATTGGGCAAGCAAGCAGCGAAGCGCACTTGGCTTGCGATCAAAAGCGACAAGCAGTTGCGTTTCGGCGTGATCGGGATCCTTGTTTTGCTTCTCATCATCGTGTTTGCGGATGTCATCGCCAAAATGGACCCCAACTCGTTTGAGTTCGAGCGTTTGAAAGCGCCGGGAGAGAACGGGCATCTGCTCGGTACCAACCACATGGGGCAGGATGTCTTTGCGATGCTGGTTCATGGAGTCGGAACCTCCCTTAAAGTCGCGGTGATTTCCTCGTTTATCTCGGGAGCTCTCGGTGTTCTCATCGGAGGATTGGCGGGCTTTCTCGGAGGAAAGGTCGACCTGGTCATCTCCGAACTGATCAATGTCTTCTTGATGATCCCTACTTTTTTCTTGATTCTTCTCATCATCGCTTTGTTCGGCAACAACATCGTCAATGTCATGATCGTCATCGGGATCACGACCTGGCCGAGCAATGCCAAACTGATGCGTGCGCAGGCATTGTCCTTGCGTGAGCGTGTGTTCGTCAAGAGCGCCATCGCGCTCGGTGAGACCCAGACGCAGATCCTCTTTAAATACATTTTGCCCAACGGCATCTTTCCTGTCGTCGCCAACACGACACGCGGCATGGCGGGCGCGATCCTCACCGAGGCGGCACTTTCCTTCCTTGGACTGGGCGATCCCAACATCATCAGCTGGGGGCAGATGATCTATCAGGGCAAAGCTTATATCACAAGCGCTTGGTGGATCTCCGCCTTTTCCGGTCTGGCGATCATTATGACGGTCATCATCTTCTACATGCTCGGCGACGGTCTCAACCATGTGCTCAATCCGAAGTACAACTATGGGAGGGGGAAATAATGAAAGACGTGCTCTCCATCCAAAACTTAAATGTCACCTATGTCAACAAATCCAAGCGCGTTATGGCGGTGCGAAATGTCTCGTTTGACATCGCAGAAGGCGATTCGCTCGGATTGGTCGGGGAGTCCGGGAGCGGCAAGAGCACCTTGGCGATGGCGTTGCTGAGGTTGCTTCCGGCGAGCGGCGCCGAGGTCACCGGAAAGGCGGTGTTCCTCGACGAGCATGATCTGATCTCGATCAGCGAGCGTGAGATGAACGCGCTTCGTTGGACCAAGCTCTCGGTCGTCTTTCAAAAGGCGATGAACTCGCTCAGCCCCGTACACCGCATTCGCACGATCATCGAAGACATCTACCGCGTCCATTTTCCGGAAGCCAAGACCGAGGAAATCAAACGCGTGACGACCAATCTCTTCAAGATGGTCAATCTCCCGGAGAGGGTGTATGATCTTTATCCGCATGAAATGAGCGGCGGGATGCTGCAGCGTGTCGCGATCGCCATCAGCCTCCTGCACTCGCCGAAACTCCTGATTTTTGACGAAGCCACCACGGCACTCGATGTCGTGACGCAGGGTCAGATCCTCGAAGAGATCGTCGAGATGGAAAAGACGCTGCAGACCACGCGCATCATGATCACGCATGATATGAGTGTCGTGGCGACGAGCTGCAACAAGATTGCAGTGATGTATGCCGGAGAACTCGTCGAGTTCGGCCGCGTCGAACGCATCATGACCAAGCCGAACCATCCATACACGATCATGCTCTTGAAGGCCTTCCCTTCTCTGAAGGGCGAAAACAAACGGATGGAATCGATTCCCGGTTTTCTCCCGGATTTGTCCAAAGAGATTCGAGGCTGTGTATTCGCTCCGCGTTGTAGCTTCGCCACCGAGCGGTGTCACAACGAAAAACCGGCGCTGGTCGAGATCGAAACCGGCGAACGCGTCGCTTGTTTCTTGGTGGAAGGAGGGCTCTCGTAATGGCATTTGTTGAAATCTCGAACATGACCAAGTGGTACCCGTACAAGAGCGGCAATGTACTGGACTCCTTCGGCAAAAAGAAAAAATTTGTCAAAGCCGTGGACGGCATCGACTTGCAGATCGAACGGGGCGAGATCCTCGGAGTCATCGGGGAGTCCGGATGCGGCAAAAGTACCCTTGGCCGCATGTTGACACGTCTCGAAGAGCCGACCCGAGGCGATGTGCTCATCGACGGAGTCTCCACATCCAAGTTGATCCGGGAAAATCCCAAGCAGTTTCGTCGCACGGTGCAGATCGTTTTTCAGAACCCGTTTGACACCTTCACGCCGCGCGATACGATCAAAAAGATTCTCTTGCGTCCGTTAAAGCATCATGGGATCGGAAACACGGAAGAGGAGCGGATGCAGATCATCCGGGACGCTCTCGAGAGCGGGGGACTCCATCCTGCCGACGACATCATCCAACGCTATCCGCATGAGCTTTCCGGTGGGCAGTTGCAGCGGATTTCCATCATCCGGTCGATGTTTCTGCAGCCGAGTTTCATCATCGCGGACGAGCCGGTGTCGATGCTCGACGTATCCGTGCGTGCCGACATCATCAACATGTTGATCGATCTGGCGCGGCAGCGCAATGCCGCCGTGGTCTTCATCAGCCACGACATCGCGCTGACCCGATACACTTGCGACCGCATCGCCGTGATGTACCTCGGGCGCATCGTCGAATACGGCAATGCCGACGATGTGATCATGAACCCGAAACACCCGTACACACAAGCGCTCATCTCGAATTGCGCGTCGATCGACCCGCATGAAGAGCGCGAGCTGATCTCCATCGACGGAGAGCCGCCGACCCCGATCGATCCGGGTCCGGGATGTTACTTCGCTCCACGGTGTTTCAAAGCGACGAACGCATGTCGCGCGAAATACCCCGATCGTCATGTGATTCAAGGTATCCATTACACCCATTGTGACCGAATGAATGGGTGATCAATAAAGGAGGATTTTATGAAGAGATTAGTTGCACTGTTCCTGATGTTGACGCTGCTTGCATCGCTTCTGGCGGGCTGCGGCGAAGGTGCACAGCCGACGACGTCGGCAAGCGGAACCGGCGGTTCGAGCGAATCTCCGACCACGGCTCCGAGCGGCAAGTTGAAGGAAGGCGGCGTACTCGTCATTCGTGAAGGGGGCGACCCGATGTCGTTCTGTCCGAGCCTAAACGTAGACGACAATGCGTACACGATGATGCAGAACATGTTCAACCGCTTGACCAAATTGGACAGCTCGAAGAGCCCGATTCCGGATGCTGCCAAGAGCTGGGAGGTCTCGGATGACGCTTTAAAAATCACATTCCATCTCAAAGACAACATGAAATGGTGGGATGGGCAAGCGCTGGATGCCGAGGACGTCAAATACACCTTCGACTACATCAAAGCGCATGACACTTGTTATTTCAGCTCATCGATGAAAATCGTCGAGAGCATCGAGGTCGTCGATCCGCTCACGGTCGTCTTCCACATGAACACGGCCGATGTCAGCTTCGTCGCGCGATTGGGCTGGTACGGTACCTTCATCGTGCCGGAGCATATCTATAACAACGGTCAGCCTTGGGAAGACAACGAAGCGACCAAGACCAAGCCGGTCGGCTCCGGTCCGTTCATGTTCGACTCCTATCGTCAAGGCGTCGGTACGACTTTGGTGAAGAATCCAAATTACCACGACGGCGTTCCTCATCTGGACAAGCTGATCTTCAGCATCATACCGGATGATACGACTGCGATCCAAGCACTGATCAACGGCGAGGTCGACACCATCGGTATGATTCCGGATGCTTTCCTCGATCAGTTGATGGCGGATCCGAATTTCCGTTGCGACCGCAATATGTATCCGTCTCCTTGGAGATTCATCTTCAACCTCAAGCATGAGAAAGTTGCTGATGTCGCAGTGCGCAAGGCGATCGCCCTCTGCGTCGACCGTAAGGACATCTCCAAAAAGGTCACCAACGACATCATGCCGCCGGAGTGGAGCGCATATCCTGCGGTTGTGGAATGGGCTGCCAACACCACCGACATCTATCCGGATGTCAATATCGAAGAAGCGATCAAAGTACTGGAAGCTGCCGGCTACAAGAAGGATGCGGACGGGTTCTACATCCGCGGGCTGACTCTGGACGCATTTGAGGGACCGCTGGTCGATATGTCGAAGCTCGTCATCGCCAACTGTGCCAAGGCGGGCATTGAGATCGAACTGATCGTGTCCGAATTCAATGCTTGGGCTGAGAAAATCGGTCCGGGCGGAAATTGGATGATCGAAGCGCAAGGCGGATTCATGGGACCGGACCCTGCGGCGCTTGCCAGCCGTTACGGTACGGGATCGGGCTCCAACTATGCGAGCTACGAAAATCCGGAATTTGACGAACTCTGTGCGAAGGGTGCTGCAGAGGGTGATCAGGCGAAGCGTGCTGTCCTGTACAAAGAAGCCCAAAAACTTCTGATCCGCGATCTGCCGGCGATCAATGTCGTCGGATGGGCAGGGTATGAAGCGTCTCGTTCGGATCTCGTCAATCTGCCGATCGACGGTACCGGTAAATGGGGTTGGGCAGAGTACACCTTCACTCATTACATCGAGCGATAATATGATATCTTGGTCGGCGCCTCCGGGGGCCGACCAAGCCATTTAAGGAGAGCGTATGAAACAAAAGTACCTGGATCTATTGAGTCAAATTCCCGACTATCCATCCTTTTTGACTCTCGAGGAGCTGGATGCCAGCTCATTTCGCTTGGCGCAAGCCCATCCTGACCTCGCTTCGGTCTTCAGCATCGGTCAGACCAAAGACGGCAGAGAACTCTATTGTCTGAAGATCGGCAACGGCAGCAAAAACGCGCTTATGTTCGGGTGTCCGCACCCCAACGAACCGATCGGTACGATGATGTTGGAATACTTGACCGAACAATTGGTGACCGATTCGGAGCTTCGACAGTCTCTCGATTACACTTGGTATATCGTCAAAGCGTGGGATGCGGACGGTCTCAAAAAGAACGAACGTTGGCTCAAAGGTCCCTATGATATTTTCCATTACTCTCGATACTTCTTCCGTCCGGCGGGACATCAACAAGTCGACTGGACTTTCCCGGTGGATTATAAAGAATTGCATTTCCACGATTCCATTCCGGAAACCAAGGCAATGATGCAGCTGATCGATCGGATTCAACCGCATTTTATCTACTCGCTTCACAACGCCGGATTTGGCGGCGCGTATTGGTACATCTCGGCAGGATTGGATCCTCTGTACGATGCGATGCGCTATGCGGCGCATCGGGTGGATGTTCCGCTCCACCTCGGTGAGCCGGAGGTACCATGGTGCGTGGAATTTTCCCCCGCCATCTATCAGTCGCTGGGCATCGAGCAGGACTACGATTATCTCGAAAAATATGGAGAAAAAAACATTCCCGAGATTATCAACGTGGGCAATTGCAGCGAGAGCTATGCGAGGGAGCGATACGGATCCTTCACATTGCTGACCGAGCTGCCATATTTCTACGATCGACGGATCCGCGACAATTCGCCGGGAACCAAACTTCGAAAAGACTGTGTCATCGATCGCTTGGATCGTCTCCTCATCCACGACAACCGTGTCAAGAGCGTTCTCTCCCGCGTCAAAGACATCGTGCATGAACGCAATCAATATCGACTCGCACTGGAAGCGTTCACGAAAAACTCCGAAAACAAAGGCATCCGTCAAATGGCGATGACCGAACCCGAGTACAATCGCCTCGCCACAGTGGCGGAAGAATTTGACAGCGAATTGATCTCGCGCTTTTATAGTTTGCTGTCCTTGGGGATGCTCATCGGCATGTGCGAGCATGAACTGGAGTCGCGAAGCGATCTCGGAGAAAAGTCACGCGGCGTGCTGCAGTCGATCATCGAGGAAATGGAGACGATTCACAAGGAAGAGACCGCGTATCTATCGGATCAGCTCAATTATGAGGTGATACCGATCCGCAAATTGGTGTCCATTCAGCTGGAATGCGGGTTGTTGGTCGCCGACTATCTGCAAAACCGTCCACCGCTTGCAGGAGGTTCTCATGACACAACCCGTTGATCGCAAACTCAAGAGTTTCTTGGAGATGCCCTATGAACGGGGGCCGAAATGGATCGATGACCGTCACATCGCGTTGATCCGCCATGACAGCACGGGCGATCGCCTCTGGAAGGTCGATCTTGTGACCGGCGAGCGGACGCCGCTGTACGATCAGGATGTGCGGATCTGGAATTTCCACATCGGCTCGAGTGACGGTGCGATCTACTACGCGTCCGACAATTCGGGCAGCGAGTGCGAACAGATCATCAAGCTTGAGCATGGCAAAACGACCGATTTGACCGACGATCCCGGTGTGCGTCATCTGTTCGGCGGCGTATCTCCGGATGGAGCCTATGTCGCATATGCCTGCAATCGACGAACCTCTCCGACCTTTGATATTTGGAAGATGGATGTCAAGTCCGGCGAACGGAGTCTGCTCCGGCAGTTTGATGACCATTACAACTGGCCGCCGGAAGGCGGAATGTCCTACGACGGCAAGTATTTGCTGTACAACAAGCTCAAGGGCGAATCGGACAATGCGCTTTGGATTACGGACTTGGGAAGCGGAGAGTCTTGGCGTGTGCCGGAGGACGACCGCATCAGTGCGGAAACGCAGCCCGCTTGGAAACACAAGAGCGACGGTTTTTACCTGCTTAGTGATCGCGACAGCGAATTTGTCAATGTTTGGTACTACGATCTGCGATCCCGCGAGATGAAGCTCTGTTATGAGTACGGATGGGATGTCGAGGCGATGTGCCTGTCTGCTGACGATCGCTATCTTGCTGTGTTTGTCAACGAATCCGGTTACACTTCTCTCCGCATCTACGATCTATTGAATCAAACCGAGGTTGCGCTGGATTATCCGAGAGGAGTGTACAGCAGTTATCAGCTGCCGAGCTGGTCCCCGAGGGGAGCCAAGCTTCTCATGACCTACGAGAGCGGCAGTCATCCGACTTGCGTCGCGATCTTGGATGTGGAGACAGGGAAGCTACAGCTGTTATCGAAAGAGGAGGAGGCGACGTTGGAGGCGCGCAAGCTGTTGATTGAGCCGGAACTCGCATCCTATCGTTCTTTTGACGGACTGGAAGTCCCGTACTGGCTCTATGTTCCGGATGGTGTCGCGAAAAATGCGATGCCGGTGTTGATCGAGATCCACGGTGGTCCCGAAGGACAGGAGCGGCCGACCTTCGACGCATTCATACAGTATCTGGTCAGCGAAGGCATCGCCGTCGTCGCGCCGAATGTACGGGGAAGCACCGGATACGGCAAGACCTACACGCATTTGGATGATGTCGAAAAACGTCTCGACAGCGTGAAGGACATCGAATTTCTGGTGCGGCATCTCGTCGAGACCGGCATCGCGGATCCCGCTCGGATCGGTGTCTCCGGCACCTCTTATGGCGGTTTCATGACACTGTCTTGCGCGGCGCGTATGCCGAAACTCTGGGCTTGTGCGGTCGATACCGTCGGGATGTACGATCTCGTGACATTCCTCGAAAATACCGCGGACTATCGTCGTCCGCATCGCGAAAGCGAGTACGGCGCATTGGCGACACACCGCGATTTCCTCAAATCGGTTTCCCCGGTCTCCAAAATCGGCGACATCGTCGCTCCGATGATGATCATCCAAGGTAAGAACGATCCGCGCGTCCCGGTGACAGAGGCGGAGCAGGCCGTCGACGCGCTTCGCGCGCTCGGTCGTGAAGTGGAATACCTCTGTTACGCGGACGAAGGCCATGGCATCGTCAAGCTCAAAAACCGATTGGATTGTTATCCGAAAGTGGCAACCTTTATCAAAAAACACTTACGCATCGGAGCAGAATAGCCCGGCGTTCCAAGGCTCTCGTTCGCGCTGACCGATCCTTTGAGCAAACCCGCCTTCCGCGCCGCCGGGTTTGAAACACAAAACCAAGCAGCGGGCCGTTCAAAAAAGTCGGTGTGGCTGAGGCACACCGACTTTTTCAATTTCTTTGCTTTCGGAACTCGACGATCTCGATGCCGTTCGATGTCGCCTGTCGGGTCGAGCGGATTGACAAGCGATGATGTGCCCTCTTACAATGAAATCGACAATGAAATAACGACGGCCGAAACGAACAAAAGCAAACCGCGCGAGCGGCAGTGATCGGAAGCTTATATGGATTTACTCGAAAAACTCAAGCAATTAAAAACGCAAACGCAGGACGATTGGGAGCGAGAATTTGGTGAGGCACGTGAGTTCCTGGTCCTGCGCCATAGCGGTGGCGGCGGATCCAAATCCAACGGATTTTGGATCGCTTCTGCGTACTTTCTCGCTTATGTCGACGTGAGGACGGGTGAGTTGCACCGCGGAGAAGGGCGCTTGCAGTGGCCCGTCAGCGACGATGAGCAGAAAAAAGGCGGCTGCTTCGGTCGTTTTGCAGAGGATACGGTTTACCGCGTCATCGCAAGACCTAAGATCTCCCCGCAACCGGAAGGGTTGATGTCGTCCGCGCAAAATGCGCTGAGGGTGGTCGAAGTGCTCGATCAAAAGGTTCCTTGCGTACCCTTGGAGGAACTGCTCGCCGCGTATCGAAAACCCGTGACTCTCGAGGACGATGTCCTCGGGACTTTGGAATTGAACCGGGAATTCGATTGGTTCGAGGGAGAGATTCTTTGGTGTGGCGAGGAAGTCGAGATTTTGCTGGAAGTCGACAGCGAAGATCCCGCGACTTGGGCGGCAGGGCAGCAGGCGATGCGAAGCATGATGAAGCAGCAGGAACGCTGGGATACGGAGATTCGCGCTTTTTCTGCGAAACAGTTGACCGAGCTCGCTTGCGATTGGAGGAACGAGGCGGATCCGGAGATCACCGAGCAGAGCTTCGCGCGACGTATCGAGCTTCAAACCATCGTGATGTCACCCGATGGGAGCTTTGTCGCTCACTTCGGTGACGACGAGATGTTTCTCGGTCACGTCGTTGCCGTCTACGGGCACCTGCAGACCGGGCTCAAATCCGCACAGATGGAGGGGTAGCGATCAAGGACAAGGTCAAACATACGGATGCGACCTGCGCGACGGGTAAAGCGCCTACGGTGTCCGCCGAACCGGCAGGGCATATCGAGCGGAGCTCGCGCAGAAGCTGCGAGCGTCTCTGGGCGCGGCACAAATATCTCGTGCTGAGTAAGTCGCAAGCGAGTTACCGCGCGATTCGCGCGTATCTGAAGAGCGCTTCGCCAGAGCAGCAGGAGCTGGAACGACTGATTGCGGAGGCGGTCGCGCTTCCGGAGGATCGCGGCGCCGTGATCAATGCGCTGCAGCATGTGTGGGGGTATTTCAAACGGCGCGTCGACGAAGCGGAGAAGCGGCAGTTTTTTGCGCTGCTCGGAGAGTACGAACACGGTCGGACGGGGCAAAGCGAGGTTTGCACCTTCCTCCGAGAACTTCTGAAGCGCTACCCGGACGAGTATTTAAACGCTTCGAGCTTCTTGCATTCCGGGCGTTCGGATTCGAGTGAGGCTCCCGATCTACCCGGAGCCTGATGCGGATTGTTTGAACGAGTATTGGTACAATTTGAGTCAAAAGGGGGTCAATATCAAACATTTTGATGTAAAATAGAAGCAGATCAACCGAGTCACAAAACCAAGAAGTAGGAGGCCGACATGAACAAACGGATTTTGACGACGGTGCTGGCGGTTGCGCTGGCCTTGACGATGACGAGCAATGCCGTCTTTGCACTCGGTGGAGAAATGCTCTACAAGTACAAATTCATTCGTGGTGCGAGCAGTACGACCATGGATCTGAAAGAGGAAAATCCGCTGACCCGAGAGCAACTGGCGGTTCTGATCACGCAGATCAACGGCAAGGAGGCGGAGGTCGTCGCCAAGAAGGACGATGCGAACTTTGTCAATCAGATTAAAGTGTTCAAGGATCACGAGACGATCGCGGGTTGGGCGAAGCATTATGTGGCATATTGCTACCGGGAGGGCTTGCTCGTGGGAAGCGACGGAAAATTCAAGCCGAAGGGACAAGTCACCGGTCGGCAGCTGGCGTTGGTGCTGCTTCGCGCGATGGGATACGATGTGCAGTGGAAGGCGGTCGATGCCAAACTCCAAGAGCTGGGGATTCCGCTCGCGAATGAGCCGCTGAAACGCGGTGCGGCGTTTGACTATATGTGGTCGACGATCATCAAGCCGATCTGCAAAGACGGTGGGATTTTGGCAGTCAAACTCGGAAAGTTGACGGAAGAGGAAGCGCGTCTCCTTCAGACGCAGGAGCCGA
>JAUMWO010000019.1 GCA_030529605.1 Bacillota bacterium
TTTGCGATCGGCGGCTCTCTCTACATCGAATCGCTCTACTCGATCCCGGGGATGGGCGGCCTGCTGGTCGACGCGATCCAGCGTCAGGACAACCCGCTCGTCCAGGCACTCGTGCTCGTCTTTTCGGCGATCAGTATCTTCGGTCTCCTCCTCGGCGACTTGCTGATGGCGATGGTGGATCCGCGCATTAAGTTCGGCAAATCAGGAGGTGGACGATGAAGAACAGCAGAGTTGATCAAATCGCTCAAAACATCTCGGATGAGCTGTTTGAATACGCAAACCGCGGCGTGGAAGATGCCGAGAAAACCGGATATTCCAACTACTCGTACTGGGGCTCGACGATTCGCTCCTTCCTTAAGAACAAGGTCGCTCTCTTCTTCCTTTGTCTGATCGTCGTTCTCCTGGTGTTTACCTTTGTTCAGCCGTATCTCCCGAATCAGAAGGATCCGACCTTCATCCATGTCAATCCGGACACCTATCTGCAGATGCGCAACATCAAACCGAATGAAGAGTTCGTCTTCGGAACCAACGCGATCGGACAGGACCTCTGGGCTCGCATCTGGAGCGGGACGCGGACGTCGCTCTTCATCGGTCTCACCGTGGGACTCTTTGAAGTCGTGATCGGCATTATCGTCGGAACGATCTGGGGTTATGTGCGAAAGCTCGACCGCATCATCACGGAAATCTACAATGTCTGGAACAACATCCCGACGACGGTCATTCTGATCCTGCTCACCTACATCATGCGACCGAGCCTTCAGACGCTGATCTTTGCGATGGTACTCACGGGCTGGCTTTCGATGGCACGGCTGGTGCGCAACCTAGTCACCATCATCCGCGACCGCGAGTACAACCTCGCTTCCCGCTGTCTCGGGACTCCGGTCTACCGAATCCTCGCCAAGAATATGCTGCCGTATCTGGTCTCCGTCATCATGCTCCGCGTCGCTCTGTCGATCCCGAGCGCGATCGGTTCGGAGGTATTCCTGACCTACATCGGTCTCGGACTTCCGGTGCAGATCCCGTCGCTCGGCAACCTCGTCAACGAAGGACGCGCGCTGATGATGAGTCCGAATCTCCGCTATCAGCTCTTCTTCCCGGCTGCCGTCATCTCGATGATCACCATTTCCTTCTTCGTGATGGGAAATGCGTTTGCTGACGCGGCAGACCCGAAAAACCACGTATAGGAGGAGCCATGGAACCATTACTGGAATACAAAGATCTCGTCGTGAAATTCAATCTCCGGGGCAACACCCTCACCGCGATCCGCAAGGCCTCTCTCCAGGTTTATCCGGGGGAGAGCATCGCGATCGTCGGGGAGTCCGGCAGCGGAAAATCCGTGCTGACCAAGTCCTGCATGGGACTTCTCGAGAGCAACGGCTTCATCGATTCCGGACAGATCATTTACAAAGGCGTCGACATCGCAAAGTATAAGAAAGAGCCCGATTGGCTCAAGATCCGAGGAAAAGAGATCGCGATGGTCTTCCAGGATCCGATGACCTCGCTCAACCCGCTCAAGACGATCGGAAAACAGATTCAGGAGACCATCCAGATCCATCAAAAATATCGCACCAAGGAAGAGGCGAAACAGGCGACGCTCACCTTGCTCGAGAGCGTCGGAATCTCGGAGCCGGAGCGACGATACAAGCAGTATCCGCACGAATTCTCCGGCGGAATGCGCCAGCGCATCGTCATCGCCATCGCGGTCGCATGCCATCCGGAAATTCTGATCTGCGATGAGCCGACGACAGCGCTCGACGTGACGATCCAAGCACAGATCATCGAGCTCTTGGAAAAGATGCGCAAGATGTTCAACCTGACCATCATCTACATCACGCATGACCTCGGGGTCGTCGCCCATGTCGCGGACCGGGTCGCCGTCATGTACGCCGGCGAGATCGTCGAAATCGGTACGGCGCGCGAGATCTTCTACGAGCCGGTGCATCCGTACACCAAGGCGCTGCTCAAATCCTTGCCGCAGCTCGGCGTCAAGGGAGAACCGCTCGCCGCGATCAGCGGTACGCCGCCGAATCTCTTCCAAGAGATCGTCGGAGACGCGTTTGCACCGCGCAATCCGAAGGCGCTCAAGGTCGACTTCCTCCACGAGCCGCCGTTTGTCGATGTGTCACCGACCCACCGCGTCAAAACATGGCTCCTCGATCCGAGGGCTCCAAAGGAGGCAATGAATGGATGATAAGCGCGTAAAACTGCTCGAAGTCGACGGAATCGACGTCGTATTCGGAAGCGGAAAAAAAGCGTTCAAAGCCGTGAACAACGTCAGCTTCGACATCTATCAGGGCGAAACCTTCGGATTGGTCGGCGAATCCGGCTCCGGGAAAACGACCATCGGCCGTGCGATCCTCCGGATCAACCCTCTGGCGAAGGGAGAGATCCGCTTTGAAGGAAAACGCATCTCCGGGAAGATTCCGCGCGACGAGGACCGAAAGGTCGTCGAAAACATTCAAATGATCTTCCAGGATCCGATGTCCTCCCTCAACGAGCGCGCCAAGGTCGAATACATCATATCGGAGGGACTGTACAACCTCGGCGGATACTCGGATGCCGAGCGTCTCGCCATCGTCAACAAAGCGCTCGGCGAGGTGGGTCTCCTCCCGGAATTTGCCAGCCGTTTCCCGCATGAATTCTCCGGCGGACAGCGTCAGCGGATCGGGATCGCCCGCAGCCTCGTGATGAAACCGAAACTGATCGTCGCTGACGAGCCGATCTCTGCACTCGACGTTTCGATTCGAGCCCAAGTCATCAATCTGCTCAATCTCCTCAAACGCGATATGGGACTCACCTATCTCTTCATCGCGCATGACCTGTCCGTCGTTCGCTTTATCTCCGACCGCGTCGGCGTCATTCACAAGGGACGCCTGGTCGAGCTGGCGGAGACCGAGGAACTCTACCGGCATCCGCTGCATCCGTATACCAAGGCGCTACTCTCTGCGATTCCGATGCCGGATCCGGACTACGAAAAAGGCAGAACCATCCGACAGTACGACCCGACGATGCATGATTATGCGTCCAATCCCCCATCGTGGGTAGAAATTGTTCCGGGACATTTTATTTTAGCGAATCAACGCGAATTGGAAATCTTTAGGAGTGAATATGAATCAGTGGATTTCGAGTAATCTTCCCTTCTCGTTTGACGAAGGAACACAAGCACAATGGCGTTCGGAAATCATCTCCGCGCCTCAATTTAGGCGACTGCTTGCTTCTTGGAACTGCTCCACCTCACCCGGATCCTTCATCGAAGTATCCGTACGCGCTCGAATCGGGGAAGAATGGACCAAGTGGTTCAGTCAGGGCAAATGGTCCGGCGAAGGCCGCAACACGGGCAGCTTCGGTGATCAGAAAAACAGCTTGGCTTGGATGGACATCGATGTACTCCGCGTCTACCAACCTGCCGACGCATTTCAGGTGTCCGCGCTGTTGACGCGAAAAGACGAAAGCGTGCCCCCTCCGGTCCTGCACGGCGTCCATGTCTCGACGACAAATGACCAGTTCAAGTATTATGATCCGGAAGCCGAGGGTGCCCCCAACATTCACATCGACGTGCCCGCCGAGGAACAAATTTCTTTTCCCGAAATCGGGAATATCATTTGCTCGCCGACGTCGACGACAATGGTGCTACAGTTCCACGGACTTCCCGTCGATCGTGCCGAAGTCGTACACGGCTGCGTCGACAATGGGATCAACATCTATGGCAACTGGACTTACAATGCGGCATACGCCTTCTCGGCAGGGGAAAAACATGGCATTCCGCTCCGCGCGGATGCACGCTATGTCGAAAGCTTTGAGGATGTGCTTCACTACCTGAAGCAGGGACTTCCCGTCGTCGGATCGATCTTCACACGCGCGAAGGAAGAGCTTGAGGGCACATTCTCCGCGCACCCGGCCGGCCATTTGCTGGTGATCACCGGGATCGAAAAGATCAACGGCTCATACATCGTCCATGTCAACGATCCTGCGACAAGCGATCGCGAGAAAGTAAAACGCAAATACAAATACGACCAATTCTGCAAAGCATGGAGACATGTGATCTATGTCATTGAAAAACGATAATTCCAAGATGAAAACGCGCACCCCTCGTCTCGATTGCCATGTCGATACCTTACTGCGGGTGCTGCTCCAGACGGATCCGGAGCATTTCGACTTCGGTGACAATCCCGAGACCAAACAGCGGGTGCTGAACACGGAGGCCAACATCACGGTCGACAAGCTCCGCGCCGGCAAAATGGATGGTTGCTTCTTTGCCGCTTTCACGGCCGATCAGGGCAATACGGAGACGAGCAACGATGTGCTCGCGCGGATGTTTCACCTGCTCTACCGTCTCGACCGCGTCCCGGGTTATGAAGGCATCCGAGTCGTATCGACCGCAGAACAGATCATGGCGGCCGTCGCAGCGAACGCGCCGCTCGCCATCCCTTGCATCGAAGGCGGATATGGCATCGAAGAGGACAATTACAAGGAAATGATCGAACAATACCGCGATCTTGGAGTTCGTTATATCACGCTGGTCTGGAACAACAACAATCATCTCGGTTCCGGGACCAACGCGGACATCCTGCCGACCGATATCACCGACGACAAGCCGGAGCCGGCGATCGGTCTGACCGACCTGGGCGCGCGCGTCATCCGCCGGATGGAAGATCACGGCATCCTGGTCGACGTATCCCACATGGACGACCTGACCCTCGAAGGCACGCTGCGCGCCGCGCGCAAGCCGCTGATCGCGACCCACTCCAATTCGGACTTCATCAACCGGGATCGGCGCAATCTCGACGACGAGCAATTGCGCGCGATCGCCGCGACCGGCGGCGTCGTCTCGCTGTCTTCGTGCAATCGCTTCGTCGACGCCGACAAACCGAAGGCGGATATGGCGAAGTTCCTGCGTCATTTCGAGCACATCCGCTCCGTCATCGGGACCGAGCACATGGGCTTCGGCTCCGATTTCGACGGGGCAACGATGATCCCCGAGCTGCCGGACATGGGGCATCTCGAAGTCCTAAGAAGCGCGCTGTCCGCCACCTTCGACGAGAAGGAGCTCGATGAGGTCTTCGGACGTTCGGTCTTGCGCTTGTTGCAAGGTGCCGACCAGGCCCCGCAATCTCTCGCGAGACTTTCGGGCACGATTCGAAATTCGTTCGAATTTGCCATCACCGACGACCTTTCCGGCGGCGCCGTATTGAGCCTTCCTCTCTGCACGGAACTCGCTGCGCATCTGGATCGCAACGAACCAGGCGCATGCCGGACCATGTCGTATTTCGCCGTGATCGACGGATATCGCTTCCCGGCGGAGCGCCAAGGCGACCTCCTGACCGCGCGGATCCCGGAAGCGTACGCAGAGCGATTTCGCAAACATGCCCTGTTTGTAACATTCGACCGCGGCGTCAATCGCATCACCGGTGTCACCATCTACGGCGAACTCATGCCGCTTTCGATGTAATCCGACCTCTTGTAGGTTTCCCCGACCTAAAAAACGCGCGGGCCTTTCGAGGCTCGCGCGTTTTTGTTCCCGTCGTAATCAATTCCGTCTCGTTCTCCGGACGACCTCGACCTATCTCAGGCGAACGATACGCCCCTCTTCAAACAGGATCACTTCATCGTATCGCGCCAAATTTTCTTCGCTGCGGTCATGTGTGACTTCCAAAATCGTATCGAACTGATCCCGGACGA
Organism: Bacillota bacterium; assembly: GCA_030529605.1. Lineage (GTDB taxonomy): Bacteria > Bacillota > Clostridia > Peptostreptococcales > Acidaminobacteraceae > JAUMWO01. Next base: position 5,680 of record JAUMWO010000019.1, read on the forward strand.
GTGCAGACAAGGCCATTTTGCTCTCGGCATCCAGGGCGGAGAAACTCTCGTCGAGCAAGATCACGTCCGGCATCTGATAAAGCGCCCGCGCCAATCCGACACGCTGCTTTTGCCCACCCGACATCAGCCAAGGGTTGAACTCCGAATTGCGCGCTTCCTCTTCCAGCAACTCGGAGAGACCGCAATGCTGAATCACCTGTCGATACTTGGCTTCCTCGTATTCTCGATTGAGGACTACATTGTTCCGGATGCTGTCGTGTAGGATCAAGCACTCCTGCTCCAGCAATACAATACGCTGATAGAAACTCTCCATCGTATAATCTCGCATATCGATGCCGTTGATTGTTACCGTACCGCCGTAGCGTCCGTAGAGCCTCGCCAGGAGTTTCAAAAAGGTCGATTTCCCGGAACCGTTCGCGCCGATGAGCGCGTATTTCTTTCCGGCGACGAAATTGTAACTGACTCCGTTCAAGATCGGATTTCCGCTGAGCTCCAGTGTGACATCCGATACCGCAATCTCCTTGGGTTGTTCGAGCCGAAGGCTGCCGGCGACAGATTGCTCCGTTTCGAGCAGCGAATCGACCTTTTCGAAAATCCCCTTACAAGAAGCGATGTGGTTGCTCTGAATCGAAATGGACTCAATCGGCTGCAGCACATAGTTCATCAATTGCACAAACGCCATCAAAGTACCGAGAACGATTTGCCCGGTGATCACAAAATAAGCACCGGCGAAGAACACCCCGAAGACGACGAGCGTGCCCAAGAGATTGGTTCCGGATTGCACCAGACCGGACTTGATCTCATACTTTTGCTTTTTGTTTTCCGAATCTTGAAGCAGCTCCGTGTTTTCACCGATGATTTTGGATTCCATCGAGAAGAGTTTGATCAGGCTGTAACCGGAAAGAGCATTTTTCAAGTGGGAGAGATAAACCGCATACGAATTTCGGTACGACTCCTGCCGCTCCGCCATCCCCCGGGCGATCAATTGTCCGCCGATCACCGGAATCATGCTGATCACGAGCACGACGAGCGACAGCATCCAATCCAAATAGAACATCGATACGAGACCGAACAACATCAGACAAAGACTGAACAGGCGAGAGAATTTGGCTTGGAAATACCGAGTTTCAAGGAGTTTCGCGTCATTGTCCAAGACGGACATCAACTCACCGGTCTCCAAATTAACAAAAGATCCCATTTCCATCTGCATCATCGTCTTCATCAGTCGAGTATGCACTTTGACATTGATGTTCTTCACATAGACTGTCGTCAGCCATTTCACGGTGTATTCGACCGCAAAGGTGACGACCAGATAGCCGAGAATAATAAAAATACGGCTGACCAGCAAGGACATATCTCCCTGCATCGAAATGTTCACCAGATCTTGAATGATGAATGCCACCGCAACATGAAGCAAGCTCTTGATTACGACAAAAAAGGAAATCGCGTAATACAGTGACCTAGCTTCTCTCTCCACACTTTTGTACATACTGCCCCCTTATTATTTCCAGCAACCGTGATTGCTTAGAATCTTGATGCATCCATATCGTCAAAAGTTTTAGAACAAGATTGAATTATCTGGTAACCATTTAAATTATACGAAACAGATAAGAGAAACACAACAATATAACCAAAACAATACAGTTTCAGAGCCGGAAAATAAACAAATCAATTTATGATACATCATACAACTCTGCTTGCATTGCAAACAGGCGCGCATAATATCCGAGCCCTTCGACCAAGTCATTATGACTTCCTTGTTCGACGATTCGTCCGTCGCGCAAAACCAAGATCCGATCACAAAATTTACAGCTCGCAAGGCGGTGGGAGATGAAGAGAGCACTTCTTCCTTTCACGAGATCGTTAAACCGGTGATACATCTTGTATTCCGCTTCGGGATCCAGATTCGAAGTCGGTTCATCCAATATGACCACCTGCGCGTCATCAATCAATGCACGACAAAGCGCAATTTGCTGTGACTCTCCCCGGAAGGTTCAAAACCGGATTCATCAAACTGCTTGAACACGGATGTATCCAGTCCGTGGTTGAGCTGTGAAATTTTCAGTTCCAACCCGCTTTCACGGAGTGCATTTAAAATCTCTTGATCACTCGTCTCACTTCGCGTCAAACAAATATTGTCTCGCAGACTGAAGGCAAACAGACGGAAATCTTGAAATACCGTCGCGAAAACCTTCATATATTCGTCGTAGTCATACTCACGGATATCGACACCATCGAGCAGGATTTGACCTTCTGTCGGATCGTACAGCCGGGTCAGCAATTTGACGAGCGTACTTTTCCCCGCTCCATTTTCTCCGACCAATGACAGTCGTTCCCCCGCATGCCAAACAAGGTTGATATCATTTAAAACATTTTGAGTCTGACCCGAATATCGGAAACTGACACCACGTAATTCAATCGTATGTTTCCCACTTCGCTCTACCGCTTTTGCCCCCTGGCGCAATTTCTGCGTCATCTGGAAATAATCCTTGGCCGCTTCAAAATAGGGTCGAAAGACACGAATCTGCACAATTCGGAACAACACATCGCGCATCGTTGTGAAAAAGGTTGAAACAGCGCCGACATACATCGCAAAGCTACCGATCGTAATACTACCGGCGATCACTTGATAAATGATATAACAGTAGGACATCAGTTGTTGAACCAGAAGCGTAATCGAAGCGACTACGGAGGAACCGATGCGGTAACAAGTCACGCGCCGATAAATGCTCTCCGTCTTTGCATTGTGCTCTTTCAGCTTATTCATCAACCAATCTCCGAGAACTCCGAGCCGAATTTCTTTCGCATATTCAAAGGAACTGAACAGACCGCCGAGATAGTATCCACGCCGCTCCGTCTCAGAAAGATCCATATGAAGAGAGACACATTTTTGCTCTGCTCTGCTTTCCACCCAGACACTGATCAGTACAAGCACCACAAATATCAGGACGACGAGCCAATGTAAAGTAAAGATAATCGCCAAAATCGCTACAAAAGTTACAATCCGGCTAAGTATCGCTACACTCGAATCCAAAATATAGCCGAAGCCACGCATATCTCCATAGATAAACTTTTCGGCTTTTTGTTTTAAGTCCAAATATCCCGGTGTCTCAATCTTTTCGTAATCTGCAAGATAGAGCTGATACGAAAACTTCTGAACAAATTTATGGCTGACGAGGATTCTCTGAAAAAAGCTCTCATGACTCAAATAGCCGGAGAGCAAATTGCACCCAAAATTCAATCCGACAAGCAGGACGATCATCGGGAGCATCTCTTCCAACGGAAGTCGATTCACCAAACCGTCGATAATCAGCTTCGGAATGACGATGTTAATTAGTGGCTGTATCGCCTTGATCAGCTCTCCGAAAAAAAGATACAGGATGTATCTTTTGCTGGCAATCCAACCTTCGCGAATAAAGAAGAAAATCCCGCTAAGCATATGACTCTCCTCGAACAACAATACCGGCACAACAATCCCTTTATTCTTTTATTATAGATCAAAACCGAATCGGCGACAAATTTTATCGTTGGTATTGGACAAAAACGTATCATTTCCCGATGCACAAAAAAGGCGACGTTCCGAATTTAACGCAACATCGCCCTAAATACACAAGCATCCTGTAGACTGGAGCCAAACGATCAGATACCGAACTTCATAAAATAATCGGCTTTGAGCTCCAAGAATCGATCCATCCCCTTTTCTCCCATGAACGGAAGATGATTCGCCACTTGTTTTATGGTGAGGAAAGGCGCACTCAGCTGAGTGAAAAAACTGTCTTCATCGCAGTAGTGCTTCATCTCGTCACTTCCGAGGCACCAAGTCTCGCTGCAGGCTCGGAAGATCGCGATGCGATCCTTCTCTTTCGCGACATATTCGACCGCCGCATCCGCATTCGGCACTGCCGCCGTGCTGTGACTGCAAAGCAGCCGAATCTCGGAAAAAAAGAGCTCCGAGAGCACCTGACGCATGCCGAGCAGGACATCGTAATCCGCCTGTACGCAAGCTTTCGGCGGCTTGCGTCGCATCATCGCCATCGGCCCGCCCACCATCGGGGTAATGTCGTCAATCTTTTCTTCGAGACGCGCCCGAAGCTTGGGGTTGATTTCTTCGCCGATGACGGCAGCAACCCGTTCGAGCCAAGCGAGCGTCCCGGCATAGCCGTATGGAGCACCGTAGAGATATGGAGTTCCGCAGTTGGTTTCAATCTGTTTTGCCGCCTCCAGCGCTTCGTTCCGAATCACGAGATTGAGCGCGGCATCGCCTGAAGCGATCAAATCGTCGACGGACGCTTCCAATCCCATCGAATAGAGATTGTTCCACCCGAAGGCCTCATCCATCAGCGAGTTGATCTCCCAGACATCGCTGCGCACCCGGTAGGAACCCGCAGAGGCACCCAACACGGCGAAGGTGCGCGGTCGCTTGCGCTCGGTACGCACGAGTTCCTTTGCCAGCATCTTGTACACCGAGCGGAGTCCAAAGGTATAATCTCCTCGGAAACCGCCTTCTTCGAAGGAGATGAGGCGTGCTTTGACCTTTTCCTGCATATATTGGCAAACGCCTTCGATATCGGTTCCGATGACGGCGATCACGGCGGAAGCGACGACAAAGATCACCTTGGGAGAATATGCCTCATCGATCTCGATGATCGCGTTTTCCAGTCGGCTGACATCGCCCATGACGACGTCGTCTTCGCTGATATGGGTCGTAAAGATCGATCCGCTGATGTCCAGTCCCAGAGAGTTGTACATCCCGGCGCCGAAATGTGTGGTGCCCGCGGGACCGTATTCGAGCACGATCGCATCCCGCACGGACATCAGGGTCCAGATGATCGCCATTCGATCGGAGAACGGAGGGAACAGACGACATAGACTCATGATACCGCCTCCCTCGCCGCACGGAGTTTGGCGCCATCGCGATCCGCTTGCAAGAACGCTGCTACCACCATCTCTCCGACTTCCAACCCGAGCGTGTTGTACGCCTGCATCATGCGAACCGGAGCGATCGCGTATTCACGCATTACCTGCGGGCTGCCGCCTCCGATCACAAAATCGGGCCGGAGCACCGGATAGATGTACTGCATCGCCGTCATATTGGCGGCGCGCGTCACGAGAGGATCGCAGTGCTCCAGCAATTGATCGCGGAATGCCTTGCTCTCCGGATCGAGATAGGAGATCTGAAGCAGCTGCGGCGTCACGCCTAAGGAGGAGGCCAAAAATGCGTGAAGCTCATAATTGCAAAGCGCAGTGTTCCCGCTGATGTAGCGCTTTCCGTCTAAAACCCGGCGCGCATCGGTCACGGCTTGTTTGAGGGCAACATGTTGCGCGAGCAGCTTCTCAGGGACCGGCCGATCGAACGCTTCAAACAAGGCACGGTAACTCGCCAAAATGCGATCGGGATCCGAATATCGTTCAAAGAGGATGTATGGGGTTCCGAAGCGTTTCTCCATCTGCTTGGCAAGCGGGATCCCGACCGGATGTACGACGATGTTGCATCGAGCCTGCGGCGCAGTCCGGATCTGCTCCACGGAGGTTTTGCCCGGAAGATTCATATGCGTGTCGATACCGTTCTCCCGAAGCACGCGATACACTTCCGTCTTCTCGAAATCACCGAGACGCAGCCCCAGGACATTGACGCAGTCGCACATATCCTGCGGCTCCATCACATCGAGGCTCGCGTCGAGTGTGTGCTCGATGCCGGGCAGATGGTCGTCCGTCTTGAAATTTTCGGCATGCACGACGATCACGGGCAGATCATAGCGCTCCATGTATCCTTCCGCCAGTGATTCAATGTCGTCACCGATCACCTCGACGACGCAGGTGGTGACGAGGTACACCGCCTGCGGTTTGTATTCATCCATCAATTCTTCCATCGCCTCGTCCAGCTTTTCCTGGCAGCCGAAGGTGACATCGTGCTGATCCAGAACGACCGAAAAAATCTCGCATCCGCGCGGTTTCATCCCCGGAGAAGAAGTCGCCATCTTGGTGTACAGCCCGCATTCATCCGGTCCGATCACCAGCATGACCGAATCTTCGATTTCCTTGACCGTCAGCATCGCCCCGAGCAGAGGGCAGTGATAGCCCGGAAACAAAGAATAGGTCATCGGCTGTACCTGTTTCATGTTCTTCACTTCGCTCAGACGCGTGAGACGACTGAGAATTCGTTCGCCGTCGAAACCCATAAATCCTCCTTTCTTCGTGTGCTTCTTCACATAAAGCAAATGCTGTCGCGCGAATTGTCCGACTCGCGGACTTTGCTCTCACACAATTCATCAAACCAATTGGCGGTACATGATGATCGGTTTGACGCGCCCCGGAAAGCGCACGATGTCGCAATCGACCTCATAGACTTCCTTCATCATTTTCGGGGTGATCATCTGCTCCGGACTGCCTTCTCCATATTTCTTTCCTTCTTTGATCACGATGATGTGATCGCTGATTTCAAGCGCTTGCGCCAAATCATGCAGCACCATCACGATGCCGATGCCGGTCTCCCGGTTGAGGCGCTTGACGAGCTGCATCGTCTCCAGCTGATGAGAAATATCGAGGTAGGTCGTCGGCTCATCCAAAAACAGCATGTTGGGCTTTTGTGCGAGCACGGTCGCGATCCAGACACGTTGCGTCTCGCCTCCCGAGATTTCATAGATCGATTTGTCACGGAACTGCCAGGTACCGGTGACCTCCATCGCCCAGCGCACGATCGCTTCGTCGTCTTTACTCATGCGCGAAAACAGGCTCTGGTGCGGCATTCTGCCGTAACCGACCAATTCCTTCACCCGAAAGTCGGACGGCGCGCGGTGAAGCTGCGGCAGTACGCCCAGTGTCCGTGCCAACTCCTTTGGTTTCAAAGTCTGGATGTCTTCTCCATTGAGTACGACGGAGCCTTCCTGATAGCGGATCAACCGGGTGATCGCCTTGAGCAGAGTCGATTTGCCCGAGCCGTTGGGGCCGATGATGGTGGTGATCTTATTGTGTTTGATATCGATCGTAAAATCCCGTACGATCACACGCTCGCCGTATCCAACCTGCAGTTTCGATACATTAAGCTCCATTGAAATTTCCTCGCTTTCTCAACATATACAGAAAGAACGGACCGCCAAATACGCTCATCATCACCCCGACAGGGATTTCGGTCCCCGGCCAGACACTCCGTCCGACCGTATCCGCGAGCATCACCATCAGACCGCCCGTCAAAATCGATGTCGGTACCAGCACCTTATAGTCCGAACCGACGAGCATCCGCGCGATATGCGGCGCCACCAGCCCGACAAATCCGATCATGCCGACCTTCGCCACCGTCGCCGCCGCCAAAAACGCCGCGACCGCAGAGAGGACCACACGGCTTCCGTTGACGCGCACTCCGAGGTTTTTCGCCATCTCGTCCCCAAGTTGGAGCGCATTGGCATTTTTGATGCAGAGGAAGGAAATCACCAGACCAAAGACGGCGTACAGCGAGATGACGCTGAGATCCGACCAGGTGATGCCCGCAAAGCTGCCATTCATAAACGCCAAAACGCCGGAGAGATTGTCCGAGTTTTGAAGCTGCAAAAAGGCGCTATAGCCGCCGAGCACCGAGTTGACCGCAACGCCGGACAAGATGATGCGCACCGGATCGACGCCGCTCTTCCAAGCCATCACATAGATCAGCACGCAAGCGAGCGCCGCCCCCGCAAACGCAAAGAGCGGGACCGAGTAGGTCAGATTCGGGTAGATGAGCAGGATCGTAATCGCCGCCGTACTCGCTCCGGCACTGACACCGATGCTTCCGGGGTCGGCGAGCGGGTTTTTCATCACGGACTGCAGCAAGGCTCCCCCCGTCGATAGGCATGCCCCGACCAGCAAGGTCGCCAGTGCACGCGGGATGCGCAACTGCATCACGATGACCTTGATCGTGTCCTTTCCTTCGCCAAAGAATGCCTCAAAGATCGCGCTCAGCGACAATCTCGAACTCCCCATGACGACCGAAATCAAAAACATCGCCCCGATCCCGGCGAGCAAGGTCAACCAGACCAAGCTGATCTTCAGAAGGCTGTTGCCGGTCCGATTCAGCTTGTTTTTGTGCTTCTTCATTGTTCACTCCGACAATTCAAAAATAGAAAGGAGGTCACCACGCGGCAACCTCCGTCATGGTACCAATCGCGCCTATTTCGGCTCGATTCCCGTGAGCTGGTACATCAGATCGACCAGCTTCTCGATGTGTTCGACCACATGCGTACCGGTGTTTGCAATGTACTCAATTCCGAGATAGAGGACCTTGCCTTCCTTGATTGCCGGGATCGCGTTCCAATAATCCGGATGCTCCGCGAAGACCTTCTCCATCATTTCCTTGTGCTCTTCCGGAGTCGTGCCGCCGACAGCGACCACATAATCCGGGTCATAGGACAGCGCTTGCTCACGGTCGAGCTGCACCATGGAATTGCCTTCGTTTTCAAAGACATTCTCAAATCCGAGCATGTCGAGCATCGATCCGAGGGTACCGCCCTTCGTTTGGATAAAGTGACGATCGCCACCCGATGTCAAGACCATAACCTTGAGACCTTTGAACGCTTCTTGCGACTTCTTCACTTTGTTCTCGAGGTCTTCGAATCGCTTCAGAATCACCTTTCCCGCCTCGGCCGCTTTGCCGTGACCGAACGCTTTGACCAGTTCCTGCGTCTGCAGCTTGACCGACTCGTATTTCACGGTGTGGCCGCCCATGACATAGTAGACGGGGAGCTTGAACTCTTCGACCAGCTTCTTGCCTGCCGTATCCGCCGCTCCGCTGCTCAGGATCACGAGATCCGGCTCCAAAACCACGAGCGACTCGAAATCAAAATCTTCCGGGCTGTGCGCATTGAATTTCACCAAAGTCGTGTTCTTGGTGAGATCTTCCGGCCACTGGATAACGCGGCTCATCGGCACGCCGACGAGATTGACGCCGAGCTCATAGAGCGCAGGTACCGGTGCGACGGTCAGACAGACGACACGCTCCGGCATCTTGTCGAAGACGACCGGCTCAGTGAAACCCTTTTCTTTCATATCCGCCGGATATTCGAGGACGAATTTTTGAGGAGCCGGTTCCGTGGTGGTTTCCGTCGGTGCGGCAGTGGTCGGCGCTTCGCTTGCTGTCGTCGGAGCCGGAGTCGTCGCTTGCGCCGACGGTGCCTGCGTCGTGTTCGGCGCAGCCTGACTGTTTCCACAAGCTGACATCATCAGCATCAGCGCCAAAATCAAGACGATATGTAGACCTTTACTGAAAAGACGGTGTTTCATGATGTTCTACCTCCTGGTATTAGGCGGACATGATCTTATCCGCGAGTTCGTTGTAAACCGATTGCATTTTGGAATCCGTCAGAAATTCGAACACGGTTCCCCCTTGGTTTTCCGCTTCCTGAATCTCCGGCGATCTCGGAATGTATTGAACGATGCTCGTCTCGATCTCCTTGGTCGCCTGCTCCACAATCGCGAGTTCATTTTCCAGATTTTTCGCGTTGAGAATCAGACCGCGGAGTTCGGCATAGCCGCGTTTTCCAAATCCTCGGATGGCAGATGCGATGTTGTGGGCCGCGTAGAGCGACATCATTTCCCCCGAAGACACGATATACACTTCCTTTGCGTATCCACCGCGAATCGGCATGGCAAATCCACCGCAGACGACGTCACCCAAGACGTCATAAATCACGATGTCGGGACGATAGACCTCGAAGGCATTGAGCTCCTCGAGTTTTTCGAATGCCGATATGATCCCACGCCCTGCGCAACCGACCCCGGGTGTGGGTCCGCCGGACTCAACGCACAGCACGCCGCCGTAGCCTTCAAACACGATGTCCTCCAGCTTGAGCGATTCTCCCTTCTCTTTGATCTGTTGGAGAACCGTCGGAATTCGTTGTCCTTTCATCAGATTTTTGGTGGAATCGGCCTTCGGATCGCAACCGACCTGCATCACCCGATATCCCTTGTTGGCGAGTGCCGCCGATAGATTGGATGTCGTGGTCGACTTCCCGATGCCGCCTTTTCCGTAGATCGCAATTTTCTTCATTGATGCTCTCAGTTCCTTTTCGTTTTTGTAACGTCGCGAACGCAACACCCACAAATCGCCTTCGCGTAAATCGGAAACACTTGATGCTCAGCATTTCCAGCTCAGCATTTTCAAGAGGTAGCCGGCATTTCTTCGATTATTTCACTCAGTTAGCCTAGGCTACATGGATATTTATATTCGTTCACACTCTCTCTTGTCAAGAATGATTCTCAATTAGAAGATTGCGGATTTGGAAACATGTTGATTTTCATCATAAAAAAAAGACCCCCGTAGAGGTCCAAAGGTGGAAGCTCATTCACTCATCGGCGATCGCCGGTCATCCCACCATTTCGCGAAGCAATTGATCGACGATCTGCAGACAGAGATCCGCCGTATCGTTCACCCGCTGTAAAAACTCCTGTGCCCCGCCGGTGATGCTGTCCGAAACCGTTTTGATCAGCAGATTCGGGATGCCGTGCAAATCGCACACGAGTACGACGGCAGCACTCTCCATATCACAGATGTCGCATTGAAACCGCTCTTGAAGCTCGCGCTTCGTTTCCGGCGACGCGACAAACTTATCGCCGGACGCGCAGTTGACCAGAGGGATGTCCGGAAAATGCGCCGACACCACATCCAGCAGCTCGCGCGACGTCGGCAAGAAGACATCGGGATATTCCACATGCCTTCCGACCGGAATGTGATCGACGGCGGACGTATCCATTTCATAATGCACGACATGCTTCACAAAACAAGTGTGCGCAACATCGAGCTCTTCACGGAGCGAACCGACGACGCCAAAATTGACGATCCATTCGACGTCGAAGCGATCGATCAACATCTGCACGGCTGCCGCCGCCTTGATTTGACCGGCTCCCGAATGAGCAATATAAATTTCCGCTCCATGATGGCGCAGACGATACACACGATGTCCTCGCACTTCCAGTCTTTCCAGCTGATCCTGATACCTAGAAAATACCGAGCGGATCTCCACCGCGACGATCATTCCAATCCGTTTCATAATTCACCTCAATTGTTGGTATCCCCATTATGGGACATGCGGAGCGGAAACGCAACGCAGCGAACACGACGACAGCGAAAGCAAAGCATGATGCGATGCGTGCTGGACAGCAGCGCCATCCCCGTCATGAGGTAGAGTGCCGCCCGCAAGACTCCAAGTCCCCCATGCCATCTCTGCATGGCGATCACAAAGATCGGCATAAGATAAAACAAAGTGGCGAGCATCCGTCCGACGCGATCAAACACAAAGGCGCAACGCCCGCGCGCACGCGCTTTCAAAATTCGAGAAGTCACAGTGAATTCGAGCATTTTCAACACGAGCACCGCAAGCATCCAGATCGGCAGCTTGCCATGCCAGTAAAGAGCTGCGCTCGACGAAAAAATGAAAAAGAAATCGGCAGCGACATCCAAAACCGATCCCAGCTTCGTCTGCACCCCCCAGCTACGAGCCAAACGCCCATCCCAAAAATCCGACGCCCCGATCAGCGCAAAGAGGCCTAGAAATTCACCAAAAGAGCGATGATCACCAAGCAGCAAGAAGACAAAAAGCAAGGCAAGCAAAAAGCGCAAGGCGGTCAAGGCATTCACAACAACCAATGCCCATCGTTTTCCTTCCTTTGCTCTCTCCATCGGTTCTCCTTCCTACTTCGACCACATGTTCCGATTTCTTTCTCCGATATTGTACCTGATAACAATTCTCAGCGGTAGATTTTTGGAGACTTTCTTTCGAAGCATCGTCTGACTCTGTACATTCGAAATAGAAAAGTCGATGCGGCAAAACCGCACCGACTTTCTGTCAAGCCGGAATAACGATACTAAAGCAAAAACAGCACCGCAGTGAGAATATCGTAGAAATTGTCGGTCTCAAACCGTATGGTGCGCTCGTCGATGAGCACACAACCTGGATAGTGGGATTTGCGTACCGCATCGGTCTGTTCCTTATACTCGATCGTCATCTCGAAATGAGGAGGCAGGACGGTCGAGGCGCGCGCCGCCGCGAGGTTGACACGCAATGCTTTCTCCGCTGCCGCTTGGATGAGCTTTTGCGTCTCCTTCGGCGTCTTGTTGATCGTGATGCCGCCACGCCCATCCTTTACCGCTACGGTTTCCAGATACGGGTGAAGATGCATCGAATCCTCACAAAGCTGCTTATCCCCGGTGAGAAGGACGGTCGGCACGCCGACGAGAGCCGCAGCATAGCTATACAAGAGGAACTCCGAGCCGAGCTCTCCGTTGATGCGGATCTTGCAAGGACGGCCGGTCATCGTGTGCGACAGCGGATTGCCGTTGCGCCCTGCCGCCGAGTGATAGCCAATGAACATGCAGGCATCGAAGCTTCCGTCGATGCCGTCGACCATGCTGAACGGGCTGCCGCTCCAGGAGCGAATCAGTTTGACTCCTTCCGGCAATGCTTCGATGTCGATGTTGCAGCCGGACTCATGGGAGTCCTTTACGACGATCTCCGTCGCTCCCGCCGCAAATGCACCGCGGCATGCTGCGACCACTTCTTCCGTCATGATCCGCGCGTATTTCGGATACGAGGGGTGCGTCCGGTCGCACTCGTCCCAACGCGTGGTACCGGTCAAGCCTTCCATGTCCGCACTGATAAAGACCTTCATACTACCTCCTTCGATTGCAAATTCTATGATAGGAAAAGGGCGCGTAAAACGCGCCCCAACTTATGCTTTGGTGAAAATCGTCTTGAGCTCGCGCTGATCGATTTCACGCTTGATGGTTTCGATGAAGCGGTCGATCGGCATCGAACCGAGTTCGCCGAGGTCACGCGATCGAATGGAAGCGTGATTCTCCTCCACTTCCTTGTCCCCGATGACCATCATAAACGGCACCTTTGCCATCTGTGCTTCACGAATCTTGTACCCGATCTTTTCGGAACGGTCGTCGAGATGCGCACGGATGCCTGTCGCCTTGAGCTTCTTCACGAGTTCGCGGCCAAAATCGTTGTGGCGATCGGCGATCGTGAGGACTTCGACTTGAACCGGTGCAAGCCATGTCGGGAATTTGCCCGAATGTTCTTCGAGGACATTGGCAAAGAACCGCTCCAGCGAGCCGTACAGCGCTCTGTGGATGACGATCGGCGTGTGTTTTTCTCCGTCGGATCCGATGTAGCTCAGATCAAATCGTTGCGGCAACTGCATATCGAGCTGGATCGTTCCGCACTGCCACGAACGACCGATGGAGTCCTTGAGATGGAAGTCGATCTTCGGCCCGTAGAAGGCACCGTCGCCCGGATTGAGTTTGTAGTCGATGCCGAGTTCTTCGAGAGCCGCCTTGAGCGAAGCTTCCGCGTGATCCCATTCTTCCTTGGTACCCATCGATTTCTCCGGCTTGGTCGAAAGCTCGACGCGGTAATCGAAGCCGAATTTGCGGTAGATTTCGTCTGCCAGTCGGCACACACCGACGATCTCGTCTTTGATCTGCTCCGGAAGCATAAAGATGTGAGCATCGTCCTGCGTAAAGGCTCGCACTCGCATCAGACCGTGAAGCGCACCGGAGAGTTCATGTCGATGGACACGCCCCATCTCGCCGACGCGCATCGGGAAATCTTTGTAGCTTCGCAGCTTGGTCTTGTAGACCAGCATGCTACCCGGACAGTTCATCGGTTTGATCGCGTAATCTTCCTCGTCGATCCGGAGGGTATACATGTTCTCACGGTAGTGGAACCAGTGTCCCGAGGTCTCCCAGAGCTGACGGTTGAGGATGATCGGCGTCTCGATCTCCTCGTAATTGTCGCGTGTGTGGATCTCGCGCCAATACTGTTTCAGCTCGTTGATGACGACCATTCCCTTCGGCAGGAAGAATGGGAATCCGGGTCCTTCTTCCATCAACGCAAAGAGTTCGAGCTCTTTCCCGAGTTTCCGGTGATCGCGTTTTTTTGCTTCCTCGAGT
>JAUMWO010000175.1 GCA_030529605.1 Bacillota bacterium
CTGAACCATGCGCGTCTGCCATTCCGCCATGTCCGCGGGTGTGCAAACACTATTATACGGACTTATGGGGATTCGTCAAGACAAAAGAGGAAATTTTGCGTCGATTTTTCTTCGGTTATGTGCGTAAGGTATGAATCACCTGCAGTAGCCTAGTCGCGCAGAATCCGTAGGGAGTTGAGGACGGCGAGCAGGGTGACGCCGACGTCGGCGAGGATGGCGAGCCACATGTTGGCGAAGCCCGCTGCGCCGAGGACCAAGATGATCGCCTTGATCGCGAGGGAAAAGACAATGTTTTGGGTGACGATGGTGCGTGTCTGTCTCGAAATCTCGATGGCGCGAGGGATGCGCATCATCTCATCGCTGATGAGCACGATGTCGGAAGCTTCGATGGCGGCGTCGCTGCCGCCGAGTCCGATCGAGATTCCGACGGTCGCTCCGGCAAGCACGGGAGCGTCGTTGATGCCGTCCCCGACGAAACCGACTTTCTTTCCCGATGCGATGCGTTCTTGCACGACGCGGTGTTTGTCTTGCGGAAGGAGCTCGGCTTCGAAATCCGACAGACCCAATTCTCCGGCGATGCGGTTGGCGACTTCGCGTCGATCTCCGGTCAGCATCGCGGTGCGAATGCGTTGGTTGTTCAGATTCTGTACCATCGCGTGTGAATCGGATTTGATCGTGTCGCGGACATCGAGATATCCGAGGAGTGATCCGCCGAGGGCGATGTAGACGCTGGTCGCATCCGTGCTCCGTTCAGGGATCGCGATTCCCTTGTCTCGCATCCAATGATCGGAACCGGCGAGCAACTCGCCCTGATCGGTCGTCGCACGGATGCCCTTTCCGCTGACTTCCTCTTTCTCGATCAGTCGAAGGCGGGAATGTGTCTCCGCAGCAGATCGAGTCTCCTCGAGATGACGGATGATGGCGCGTGCGATCGGGTGTGTCGACTCGTTTTCTGCGAGATAGGCTGCTTCGGCGAACAAAGGAGAGAGAATCTCGACATGATCGACTTCAAATTCGCCGGTCGTGAGTGTGCCGGTCTTGTCGAGCAGGATTTCATCCAGTTCCGCCAATGCCTCCAAGTATCCCGATCCCTTGACGAGGATCCCGTTTCGCGATGCCTTGCCGATCCCGGCGAAGAAGCCGAGCGGGACCGAAACTACGAGAGCGCAAGGGCAGGAGATGACGAGGAAGAGCAGTGCACGGTAGAACCAATCGCTGAAGTTTTGCCACCCTGCAAAAAACGGCGGGATGATCGCGATCAACACCGCGAGACCGACGACCGCCGGAGTGTAGTATTTTGCAAATTTCGAGATGAAGCGTTCTGCTTGCGCCTTGTTTGAACTGGCTTCCGCGACGAGTTTGATGATGCGCACGATCGCGGAATCGTCATAGTCTTTTGTGACGCGCAGTGTCAAAGAGCGTCCGAGCGCAATCCCGCCGGAGAGCACCTCTTCGCCCTGTGCGCGCAGCACCGGCAAGCTTTCTCCGGTCAACGCCGCATTGTTGATTTCAGCATGTTCCGATACCAGTACGCCGTCGAGCGGGATGCGTTCGCCCGGCTTGACAAGGATGTGATCCCCGATTCGGATCTCTTCCGGGCGGACGGTGACGATGCTTCCGTCCTCCAGAATGCGGTTTGCCTGATCGGGACGCAATGCAACCAGTTCAGAAATCGAGCGTTTGGAATGGTTGATGGCACGGTCTTGGAAGTATTCCCCGATGCCGAAAAAAATCATGACCGCTGCTCCTTCCGCGATCTCCCCGATTGCAATGGCACCGATCGTCGCGATCGACATCAGAAAGAACTCGTCGAGGAAGTCGCCCCGCATGAGATGCGCGCCCGCACGGATCAGGACGCGATGTCCGGACACCAGATAGGCCGCGAGAAAGAACCAATTGCCCCAGAAAAATCCGAGAGCGAAGAGGAGGATCGAAATCCCGAGAAGGATCCGTGTGGAGCGCTCGTCTCCGCCATGCTCATGCCCATGGTCATGCCCGTGCCCGTGG
>JAUMWO010000020.1 GCA_030529605.1 Bacillota bacterium
GTGCTGACGCTACAACGACAGCAGCTACATCCTCAGACAGCACCGAGGCACCTCGGCAAGATCAATCACCGAAAGGCACTGTTACAGTTGGCCAAGGTACTGAGCTTTCCGGCGACTGGATCACAACGTTCACAAACAACGCATCCGACAACACGGTTCTCGGCCTGATCTCCGGATACGGCACATTCGAGAAAGACTTCAACGGTGAGTTCCAACTCAACAAAGTTGTTGTTAAAGATGTCAAGATCGATGCGAACGCTGACGGATCGAAAACTTACACATACACCATCAACGATGGTCTCGTGTGGAGCGACAACACTCCGATCACTGCGAAAGACTATGTCGGCGGACTTCTCCTCTGGAACAACAAGTTTATCGCAGAAATCGGCGGTAAGAACCTCTCTGACTACCGTCTCGTCGGACACACTGCGTACAGCAAGGGCGAAACTGAAACATTCCCTGGCGTACACCTGATCGACGATAAGACATTCTCGATGACTGTCGATGCGAAATACCTTCCATACTACTTTGAGGCTCCTCTGTTCGCAGCAGGTCCTACAAACCTCAAGTACTGGGTTGGTGACATCGATGTCGTCGATACTCCGGAAGGAGCGAAGTTCTCGGAAGCTCTCACTGTTGAGAAGCACAAAGATCTCTTCGAAAAAGGACGTAACAACCCAATCTACATCTCCAGCGGTCCATATGTTGTTGACAGCTATGACACTGCAACGAAGATCGCAGTCCTCAAAGTGAACCCGCTCTACGCTGGTAACTTCGAAGGACAAAAGCCACGCATCGAGACCATCGTGTTCAAGAAAGTTATCACCGAAACACAAATGGACGAGCTGGCAACCGGTCAAGTAGACATCCTCACCGGTATGCTCGAGGGTTCCACAATCAATCCTGGTCTCGAACTGGTTGAAAAAGGTGGATTCGACTTCGTTAACTACCCACGTGCCGGATACGGAAAAATCACATTTGTTTGCGACTTCGGCCCAACACAATTTAAAGAAGTTCGTCAAGCACTTGCACACCTCCTCAACCGTAACGAGTTTGCAAAATCGTTCACGGGTGGATTCGGTTCGATCGTAAACGGACCTTATGGTGAGTCGCAATGGTTCTACCAAGAGACTCGTCAAGAGCTCAATGCAAAACTGAACCAATATCCATACGACCTCGCTGCAGCAGTTAAGCTTCTCGAAGGCGGCGGCTGGGTACTCGACGCGCAAGGCGGCGAATACAAAGAAGGTATCCGTTATAAGAAACTCGACGACGGAACTCTGATGCCTCTCGAAATCGAGTGGTGCTCGACAAACAACAACCAAGTTTCCGAGCTTCTCACTGTTATGCTCCAAAACAACGTAGACGTTGAAAAAGCAGGTATCAAAATCAACCGTACCGAGATGACATTCCCTGAGCTTCTCAACTTCTACTCGCGTGACGGATCCCAAGATCCGAAGTATGCTGTTCCGACTTACCACATGTACAACCTCGCTTCGAACTACTCTTCGTCGATCTACGATCTCCAAAAGAGCTATACTACAAACCCTGACGAGATCAAGCAAGGTTACAACGTAAACTTCCTCATCGACGAGAAACTTGAGAAACTCGCGATCGACATGGTTGTTCGTGATGGTGCAGACCGTGAAGGTTTCAAGAAGGGCTTCGTAGACTTTATCTCTTACTGGAACGAGCTCCTGCCTGACCTGCCGCTCTACTCGAACATCATCCACGACTTCTTCAACGCGAAGCTCAAAGACTACCAAAACACTCCACTTGCTGGTATTGGTCTCGCACTTCTCTACGCTCGTGTAGAAGAGTAATCCAGAAATCTTAGAAAAATTACAGTCATTAATCGCGAAAATAGGGTGTTTCACCCTATTTTCGCGTATTTCCCAAATTTATTAAAGGTAGGAAAAGATGCTAAAATATTTTATTAAGAGAATAGGATACATGATATTTGTATTCCTAGTCATGTCTGTGCTGCTGTTCTGGCTGTACAGTCTGATCCCTGGAGACCCGGCGAAAACCGAGCTTGAACCGCTACGTGAAACGCTGACTCCGGAAGAATATCAGCTCCAATACAAGCTAATTCGTGATCGACTAGGGTTGGATGATCCTATCTATGTCCGGTATGCGAGATGGGCGCAGAAATTTTTTACCGGCGATTTCGGCATCTCCAATACACACAAAAAGCCTGTTGCTGATGTGGTAAAGGAACCTTTGAAAATTACGATTCTTTACAATTTGGTTGTTCTCACCTTCATCTTCATTGTGACGGTTCCACTCGGGATTATTTGTGCAATCAAAAAGAATTCAGCATTCGACAAAGTCGTGCAGATTTTGACGGTCGTCGGTTACTCGATCCCGTCCTTCGTCTTTGCGTTGCTCTTTATCTCTTTCTTTGCCGTACATCTCGGATGGTTCCCGGTCAGCGGTATGAAAACTCCGAATTTCCAAGGAACGAACTGGGAAGCATTCCTCGATCTCGCGAAGCACATGGCGCTTCCGATCATTGTACTCACCGTGTCTTCTCTCGGTGGTATGACTCGTTATGTCCGCGCTCAAATGACGGATGCGTTGTCGATGGATTGCATCCGTACTGCTCGTGCGAAGGGTCTCAAAGAGTCCGTCGTCGTGCTGGTTCACGCGTGGAGAAATGCGTTGCTCGGTCTCATTACCATCATGATCAGCTTCTTTATGAGTATGTTTAGCGGAGCGTTGATCTTGGAATCCATGTTCCTCATCAATGGAATGGGAAAATTCCTTTACGATGCGCTTCTGCAGCAAGACTATAATGTTACGATCGCACTGCAATTGTTCTACGTCGTCATCGCATTGGTAACCAATCTGATCGTCGACTTGAGCTACGGTCTCGTAGACCCTCGTGTTCGTGTCAATAAATAGGAGTGAGTATGAGCAAAGACACTAAGAAAAGAAAAAAAATGTCCCTGTTCCAGCTCCTGTTTTTCCCGAACAAAGCTGGAATTCATGAAGAAGAGGCGGTTCTCAGCCCGGGAATGACGGTGCTGAAAACCTTTAAATCCAATAAGATTGCGATGATCGCGTTGACGATTTTTATTGCGATCTTCCTGACGGTCATCCTGGGACCGGTCTTCCTTCCGGTTGACCTCGGTTTCCAAGACTCCACACAGATCCACATCGCTCCGGGACTTGATTTGATGGATTTCCCGAAGAACGAGGAAGGCAATATTGCTCAGATCTCGGTCGGACGTTCTTACTCCGTCGCGGCGACCAAGGATGGTCGAATTCTGTTCTGGGGTAAGACGCAAGTTTCCGAAAAGATCGATCT
The DNA here is from genome assembly GCA_030529605.1 of Bacillota bacterium. Classification (GTDB taxonomy): domain Bacteria; phylum Bacillota; class Clostridia; order Peptostreptococcales; family Acidaminobacteraceae; genus JAUMWO01. The sequence goes on from JAUMWO010000020.1 coordinate 3,314, forward strand.
GCGCAACATTCCGGAAGGAATGGGGCATATCGTGCAGGTTGCTGCCGGATTGGACCACTGCGTGGCTCTCAACTCCGAAGGCAAGCTCTTCGCTTGGGGAGTTGACCGTTTCAAGCAATCGACGGTTCCACGCCAAGTCGCACAACTCAAAAACATCAAAAAGGTTCTGGCGGGTGCACAATACACGCTCGTATTGACCGAAGACGGACAGACTTTCTTCTTTGGTAACACCTTGCTTGCAGACTACAATGAATTTCACCCGTATCAGCGTCAAGTGGTTGACATCATGCTGACTTCGGACTATTTCGGCGCCCTCCTCAAGAGCGGCGTGGTCGTATCGCTCGGTTTCCAAGATACGGCGTTCTCGCGTCCTCCGGCAAAGGGCAATGTCGTACAGATTGCATCGACTTCACAGACCTTTGCGGCTTTGGATGACGAAGGCAAGGTTTACATTTGGGGTAACGTGACCCAGAAACTCAGTCCGGAAAACATTCCGGCGCACCAAGGGAAGATCGTCAGCATTGCCGGCGGTCAGAACCATATGGTCGCGGTCACCGATCAAAACGAAGTTCTCGCGTGGGGAAATGAAACTTACGGAGTGACCAATGTTCCAAAGTCGATCTCCAATCATAAGGTGACCAAGGTGGAGAATGGATTCTACCAAAACTACGCCTTCACCGAGGATGGAAAGCTCATCACTTGGGGACTGAAAGGGTACTTCTGCGGAACCGACGAGCTCGGTCGTGATCTCTTCCTTCGTCTGTTGAACGGCGGTCAGAAGACGATGACCATCGGAGCGGTTTCCGTTATCATCTCGGTCACCATCGCGATTGTGGTCGGGGGGATCTCCGGTTACTTCGGTGGAAAGATCGACATCGTGCTCCAGCGTATCGCTGAGATGGTTTCGTCGCTTCCGTTCCTTCCATTCGCGATGATTCTCTCGACCTTGATCGGAACGTCGCTTTCGCCGGAGCAGAGGGTTTACATGATCATGGTCATACTCGGTCTCCTGAGTTGGCCGGGCTTGCAACGTCTGATCCGTGCGCAAGTCTTCTCGATCCGTGAGCAGGAATATGTCACGGCCGCAAAAATTTTGGGCGTCGGTCAGCTCAAGATCATCTTCAAACACATCATTCCGAACGTCATCTCGATCATCATCGTTTCTGCGACGCTCAGCTTTGCGGGCTCGATGCTTACCGAGTCGGGTCTCTCCTTTATCGGATTCGGTGTCGTCGCTCCGGTACCGACTTGGGGTAACATCCTCAACGGTGCGAAGAACAGTACCGTCATCCGTCTCTATTGGTGGAGATGGGTCTACGCATCCATTTTGCTTTCTGCCTGCGTCATTTGTATCAACTTGGTCGGTGAGGGTCTGAGAGCTGCGATCGACCCGAAATCGCAAGAGCGTTAGGAGGATAGCATGGCATTACTTGAACTTAGAGATCTACACACATATTTCAAAACGAAGAAGGGGATCGTTAAAGCGGTTAACGGTGTAACGTATTCCGTGGATCCCGGTAAAACTCTCGGCATCGTAGGGGAGAGCGGAAGCGGTAAGTCCGTTTCTGCGATGAGTATTCTCAAGCTCCTCGACGGAAACGGATACATCGCGAGCGGTCAGATTCTTTTTGACGGGCGCGATTTGGCAGACTACAGTGTCAAAGAAATGCGGAAAGTCCGTGGTAACGACATTTCGGTTATCTTCCAAGAGCCGATGACATCGCTCAACCCGGTCTTCTCCATCGAGCGCCAGCTTTCCGAGCCGTTCATTATCCATCAGAACATGGACAAAAACACGGCGCGAGATAAATGCGTCGAGATGCTCCGTCTCGTTAAGATTCCGAACCCGGAGAACGTTGCCAAGCAGTATCCGCATCAGCTTTCCGGCGGTATGAGACAGCGTGTTATGATCGCGATGGCACTCGCCTGCGTACCGAAACTCCTCATCGCGGACGAGCCGACGACGGCGCTCGACGTGACGATCCAAGCGCAGATTCTCAAGCTGATGAACGAGCTCAAACGCAAGGTTGGGACTTCCATCCTGTTCATCACGCATGACCTCGGCGTTATCAACGAAATGGCCGACGACGTCGCCGTTATGTACTGCGGTCAAGTCGTCGAAAAAGCCCCTGCTCGTTCGATCTTCGGGAATAAGAGCAAATATCAGCATCCGTATACCGAAGGTTTGATGGTTTCGATTCCGAGATTGGATACGCCATCCGGCGTGCGTCTCGAAGCGATTCCGGGCGCGGTACCGCATCCGCTGGATCTTCCGAAGGGTTGTAAATTCGGACCGCGTTGCAAATACTGCACTCAAAAATGTATCGACGAGGAACCGACTCTCGTAGAAGTCGAGCCGAACCACTTCGTCCGATGCTTCTATCCGGAAAAAGGAGCGAGAGGGAATGACAAATAAAGCAGAGAAAAAGAAACTGATCACGATCGATCGCCTGAAGATGTACTTCCCGCTCAAAAAGCAATGGGGAAAGGAACAGCTCTATGTGCGAGCGAACGATGACATCTCGATCGACATCTACGAAGGAGAGACGCTCGGTCTGGTAGGGGAGTCCGGTTGCGGTAAGTCCACACTCGGTAAGACACTGCTTCAGATCACGACTCCGACGGAAGGACGTACCATTTACTACGGACGGTCGATCGACGAAATTGCACCGAAATATGTTACTGAAATCCTGAAGAACTTGCCAAAATTGCGCCGCGACTGTCTCGAACTCGAGCAGAAAGCGAAAGAAGCGCATGCGCAGGCGGAAAAAGCACCAAAAGACAGTGAAGAAGAGTACAAACTGATCAACCGTGCGAAAGAGGCGGACAAGGAATACCGTCGTGTCTACTACGACATCGTTCAATTGATCGGCGGACTCTTCCTCGCAGAAGATCTGCAACCGATCGCCGATATCTTCCTCAAAGAGCATGAAGTCGCTGTGCGCTTGAGAAAGGCCAACATCGCGGTCACCAAAGAGCATGCAAAACTGGACGCGCAGATTGCAAAACTCGAAGAAAAAGGCGCTTCCAAAGCGGAAATCAATTCAGCGACGCAAAGCAAGAAAGCAGTCTTCGACGAGAAAGCAAAAGCGGTTGCGGAGCTTGAGAAGGAACTGAAGCAGGTTCAATCGGAAATCGAAGCGATGCAGAAACCGTATCGCTCGAATCCGGAATTCGACCGGCACGAAAAATACCGTGACAAAGGGGTCGACCTCGCTCGTCTGCGCACCAACGAAATGAAGCTGATCCGCAAGGACATGCAGCTGATCTTCCAAGACCCGTACTCGTCGCTTGACCCGAAGATGACGGTCGGACAGATCGTTTCGGAAGGTCTGTACACGCACAACATGTTCTCGCCGAAGGACCCGAAGGTGCAGGATTACATCATCGAGACCATGGAGAAATGCGGTCTGCAGAAATACTTCGTGCACCGCTATCCACACCAATTCTCCGGCGGACAGCGTCAGCGGATCGGGATCGCGCGTTCGGTTGCGCTCAATCCGAAGTTTATCGTCTGCGACGAGGCGGTTTCCGCTCTTGACGTGTCGATCCAATCGCAGGTTATCAATCTGCTTCTCGACCTGAAAGAGCAAAACAATCTGACCTACCTCTTCATCTCGCATGACCTGAGTGTTATCAAGTACATTTCCGATCGCGTCGGAGTGATGTACCTCGGTAATATGGTCGAGATTTCGCCGACACAAGAGCTTTACGATCGCCCGATGCATCCGTATACCGAAGCGCTCCTCAATGCGATTCCGACGACAGATACCGAGACCGGTCTCAACGAGAAGGTCATTCTGGAGGGAGATATTCCGAGCCCGATCCGCCCACCATCGGGATGTAAATTCCACACACGTTGCCGCTATGTCACCGACATCTGCCGCAATGTCGTGCCGGTGCTCGAGGAAGTCACTCCGGGTCACTTCGTAGCTTGCCACCACAAGCTCAACCAGGATCAATAATGTTTTTTAAGCGAAAGATGGATCGCATGACAAAGGCGGTTCAGGAGCAACAAGCGATCGATGCCGAAAAGTATCGGGCGGCTCTTCCGGTCGAAGAGCGAAGTCATCAGGAGGAGCCTCTCCAACTGACCAAGCAGGATCTCACGGCTGTGATCCTATCTGCCTTGATTACCTTCGGTCCGATCTTGCTGATTCTCTTGGCGATGATTTTCTTCATCGCAAGGAGTCTCTAATCGATATACGTTTCAAGAGACCGCTTTCGGCGGTCTCTTTTTGTTACGATATCGCTTCCGCTGTGGTAAAATTAGGAACATAGGAGGTCGCTTTGTATATCCTGTCTCTTGACCAAGGCACGACAAGTTCGCGCGCGCTGATCTACGATCGTGACGCCAAGATCGTCGCGATTTCGCAAAAAGAAGTTCCGTTGATTTTTCCAAAGGCCGGCTGGGTCGAGCAGGATCCGATGGTGATTTGGGGAAGTCAATCCGGTGTCGCTCGCGACGCAATCGAGACGGCGGGAATCGCGCCGGACCAGATCCGCGCGATCGGGATCGCCAATCAGCGAGAAACGACGATCGTCTGGGATCGTCGGACCGGCAAGCCGATTTGCAATGCGATCGTATGGCAATGTCGAAGGACGGCCTCCATCTGCAACGCATTGATCGAGGACGGGCATTCGGAATATTTTCGTGAAACGACGGGATTGGTGATTGATTCCTACTTCTCGTCAACCAAACTCGCTTGGATTTTGGACCATGTGCAGGGGGCGCGTGAACTTGCGGAGCAGGGACATCTGTTGTTCGGCAATGTCGATACATGGTTGATCTGGAATTTGACGCGTGGGCGAGTGCATGCGACCGATGTCTCCAATGCTTCGCGAACGATGATGTTCAACATCCATTCGCTCGACTGGGACGAGCGAATCCTTTCAATTTTGAGGATCCCGCGCTCGATGCTTCCCGAGGTTCGCTCCTCTTCCGAAATTTTTGGAGAAACTGATGCGAGCTCCTTTGCGATGTCGCGGATCCCGATCGCGGGAGTGGCTGGTGACCAGCAAGCTGCGCTTTTCGGACAGCTTTGTTTCGATCAAGGGAGTGTCAAAAATACCTACGGCACCGGATGCTTTCTGTTGATGAATACCGGTTCGACCCCGGTGCGCTCCAAGAGCGGGTTGCTCACGACGGTCGCCTGGCGCATCGGAGATGAGACGACTTATGCGTTGGAGGGTTCGATTTTCAACGCGGGATCCGCGGTCCAGTGGCTGCGTGATGAGATGCGCCTGATCGATCAGGCTGCCGAGAGCGAGGAGATCGCTCAAAAGGTGAAGGATACCAACGGCGTATATTTTGTCCCTGCATTTTCCGGGCTGGGAGCGCCATACTGGGACATGTATGCACGCGGAATGCTCATCGGACTGACCCGCGACACCAACAAGAACCACATTGTGCGCGCGACGCTGGAATCGCTTGCGTTTCAGACCAGAGATGTCATCGAGGCGATGGAGCGGGACTCCGGTGTCGATCTCGAAGTGCTTCGTGTGGATGGAGGCGCATCTCGCAACAACTTTATTCTATCCTTTCAGTCCGATCTTCTGGGATCGAAGGTGGAACGACCCGAAATAACGGAGAGTACGAGTTTGGGAGCGGCCTTTCTGGCAGGACTGGCTGTCGGATTCTGGAAGGATCGAAAGGAACTCTGCGATAAACATGGGATAGAGCGTGTCTTTGCTCCGCAAATGACACGGGAAGATGCCGATCGTCATTACAAAAAGTGGAAGAAAGCGGTCTCTCGAACCATGGATTGGGAGATGGAATAAGGAGTCGAATGCAGATCATAGATTTTCACAACCATACGGATTTTTCTCCGGATTGCCGAACCCCGCTCGCGACCCACATCGAGGCAGCGATTACGCAAGGGGTGAAACATCTCGCGATCACGGATCATATGGATTTTAATTTGGCGGATCGTTCCCGCGACTGGGCGATCGACTTTGCGCGGTACCTTCCGGCGATTCGAGATGCGCAGGACAAATATCGTGATCGCATCCGCATCTATTTGGGGATGGAGCTGGGAATGCAACCGACGGCTCTCTCACTCATGCGCGAAGTGGTGAAGAAAGCCGAGTTTGACTTTATCATCGGCTCTCTTCACAGCGTGCAGGAATACGATATCTACTATGACGATTTTTATCGTGGAAAGACTCCGGAGCAGGCAATCGATGCATATTTCGACGATTTCATCGAATGTGTTCGCAACTTCAAGGACTATTGCGTACTGGGACATCTCGACCTCTTTTATCGCTACAAGGACCCCTTGAAGAAGGTACCGGTGTCGGCATATCGCTCGAAATTGGATATCCTCCTGCGTCAGGTGATCGCAGATGGCAAGGGGATCGAAATCAATACGGCAGGCAAGCGGTCCTACGGTCTGTCCTGGTTCAATCCGCGATGGGAAATTGTGGAACGTTTCTATGAACTGGGAGGGCGGATTGTGACCATCGGGTCGGATTCGCATCAGGCGACTGCGGTAGGAAGCGGATTCGAGGAAGTCCTTACAGAACTATATCGGATCGGGTTTCGTGAACTCTGTACCTTCGAGCGAATGAACCCGGTATTTCACAGAATCGAGGTGTAGAATGCCCCAAGAACTGAACTGGCTGACTCAGCTAAAGGGAGATGCCTTACAGTGGGTGATCGGTTTCGGGATACGGTTGGTCGTGGTGATCCTCATTTTGGTCATAGGCTTCAAGCTCTGCAAAATGATCGACTCCAAGCTTGCCAAACGAAAGAATTGGAAACTGATCGACTCGACATTGCGATCCTTTCTCCTTTCTTCCATTCGCATCGGGAGCAGGATCTTCGTCGTCAGCCTCGCGATGTTGACCGCCGGCATCGCGATGAGTTCCTTTCTCGCCATTTTAGGTACGGCGGGTCTTGCGGTCGGTCTCGCACTTCAGGGCGCTTTGTCCAATGTTGCGGCAGGTGTGTTGATCATCAGCAACAAGCCGTATCGGGTGGGGGATTACATCGAAACGAAGGACATCGCGGGCACCGTCACAGGGATTGGTCTGTTTTATACCTACCTGACGACGGCGGACAACCGTGCGGTGATCGCACCCAACAACACCCTCACGACGACGGCAATCACAAATTACGGCATTCATTCGACGCGTCGCTTTGACTTCGATTTCGGAATCACATACGATGCCGACATCGCGGAACTCAAACGGTTGCTGATGGATCTTGCGTTGAAGCATCCGCTCGTCCTCAAAGATCCGGAACCTCTGGTGGCTTTGACCCGATACGATGCGTCTTCGCTCAATGTCAAATTTCGGGTTTGGGTTCCCGCGAAGTCGTATTGGGACTTCGCTTTCGATATTCCGGATGCGATCAAGCGATTGTTGGATGAACATCAGATCGAGATTCCATTCCCTCAGTTGGTGATTCACGAACTTCCAACGGCAAAAAGGCAGGAGCAATGATATGAAGGGCGCAACTTGGAAGAGAATCCTCTGGCGTTGTTTTCTCTGTGCACTGGCATTTGTTGCGCTCAATTTTCTTCTCTTCCTCGTGCTCAGTCAGTTCACGGTGGATCCGCTTCGCATCTACTTGGGGCAATCCTTCGCTCCGACGATGCAGGAACAGATTTTATTGCGGGAGCGACTCGGATCCAATCGGCCGTTTCCGATTCCATTTGTTCTGTGGTTTTTGCGCATGCTTCAGAGCGATTTTGGAGGCTCATTGCTGGTGGGAGGAGCAATTGCCCCCGCTCTTGGGATTGCATTGCTCACATCGCTTCGCGTCATGGGGCTGGGTGCGCTTTCTTCCGTCGTGCTGCTTTATTTGAGTAAACTCCTTCCGTATTCGTTTCGCCGAGGGTTGCGATTGGCTTTGCGAGCGATTCCGATGATGTACGGCGGGTTGTTGCTCGCATTTTCCGAACGGATTTCACCGCCGGTCAGCATGTGGGCTATGATCGTTTGCTGTACGCTCAGCTTCGCTTTGGAAGTGCGGCCGCCGACCAAACGAACACTGCGAACGACGATCGAGTGGCGGGTGCTCCGCGTGCAACCCGTGATCATCGCGCTGTTGCCTTTCTTGGAGCCTGCTCTCGGTTTTGATGGGGCGGGGGATCTGTTGTATCGAGCCCTGCACGCGAATGATACGGGGATGATTGCGGCGATCTTTTTTGTATTGACGCCATTGATTCTGATTTTATCGGCATTGACGGAACATATGGTCGTTTTCCCGACCGAAGTCCTGCATCCGTCTCACCCGTCCTTGCGCGGAGGAAAGGTGGGACTGGCTCTCTATCTCATCCTCTTTGTCCTTGCACTTTTAATTCCGATGCAGAAAGCGACGACGATTTACGCGGTCAACAGCCTCAATGAAGGCACTTCTGTCGTATTTCAGGCGACGCGCGGGACGATCTTGCAATCGTTCGGGATGTCTCTGGTGATCGTCGTGCTGTTGACCGTCTTTTGCAATCTGACTTACAATTATCGTCTTCCCGGTTGGCGAAAGCTTCTGGAACTCAGTCGTAAGATTCCTTATCTTCCGACTTTGCTCGTTGTGAGCGCATCGATGATTCATGCGGATGCCGTTCCGCCATCTTCGAGAGTGACCATCATTCAAGCCGGGATCATTTGGATCGGCATCGCCTTATTTTATGAGCCGGTCGCAAGAATCACCGCGGACATCCGGTGGAGCGGATATTATCAATCGGCGTGTACACTGGGTGTCCCGCCGCATATTCGTTTTTGGGCATATTATCTGCCCAATGCGCTTCCGACCCTGCAGCGCGTCTTTTGCTCCGTGCTTTTAATGACGATGCTGACGGAGACATACCAATCGTATTTGGGTTTTGGGATGACCTCCTTCAAGACCATCGGGAGTTTATTGTTCTACACGCATGATGCGGGATTCTATCAAAATCAAGCGTGGATCTGGGTGACTGCCGGTCTGGTGTTTTCTCTGCTCAGCCTTTCGGTGCTCTTGATGCGTCGCGGATTTGGAGAGGAAAGGATTCGATGAAGATCAATCTGTTGAGTGTCAGGGATTTGCATGGTCCCAATCGAAAATGTGTCGTCCGTGGCGGACTTTCCTTCGATATGGAAGACAAGGAGCTGGTCGTACTCTATGCAGGGGAAGCCGGAGTTCATTGTTCTTACTGCGCCCGATTTTCGCATCGATCGCAATTGCTGCGGTCGATCGCACGACTCGATCTTCCGCGTCGCGGAGAGATCATTTTTCGAGGACAGGATATCGCGACATATCGCGGAGAAGAACTTGACGATCTCCGGCGGCGAATTCAATTCGTGTTTACCGACGACAATTCGCTCAACCCTCGGATGAGCATCAAGGATACCCTCAAGGAAGTGTTGAGATGGAATCCCGTCATGCAAGAGAATTCCAATGAGTTTATTTTGAATCTTTTGTCTCGCCTCGGTATGCAGGACGACATGCTCGGTATCCTGTCCGGCACATATTTTCCGATGGATTTCGATGCGGTGAGGCGCACAAAGATCAGCATGGCGCGCTCTTTGATCGTTTCGCCGGATCTGTTGATCGTCGATGTGTTTCCGGAGAGCTGGAGTGAAACCGAGCGCATGCGCGTTGCCCTTGCAATCCGCGATATGCATCGTGAGTTTGAGATCGGGGTCGTCGTGATGGCGACGACGCGCGAGGAGGCGCAGTATTTCGGCGGAAGGATGATCGAACGCAAGGAACTTTTCGTAGAACCCATCGTCTAAATGACAGGAGGAGACATGGAAAAGCTACTCATCGAAAAAAGTATCCAAGGTGATGTGACGAGCTTCGAGACCTTGATTCGAAGGTACGACCGCTATGTCTACAACATCGCGTATCGGATGCTAGGCAACGAAGAGGATGCAAAAGATGCCGCTCAGGAAGCGATGATCAAAGCATATCGCAACATCGCAAATTTTCGGGCGGAATCGGCATTTTCCACTTGGCTTTACCGCATCACTATCAATGTCTGCAAAGACGAACTTAAGAAACGAAGGGATGCCGTCCTGTACTACGAGGATCCGGACGGCGATGCCAAAAACGTCGTAGAGCATTTGGTCTCGGATGAGCGCGATCCGCTGATCATCTACGAACAAAATGAATTGAAGCGACAATTGATGGAGGCGATGAAAGAGCTTTCTCCCGAACATCGAGAAGTGTTGGTCCGAAAGGATGTGCTCGACGAGTCGTATGAAGCGATTGCTCATGCGATCGAGGTTCCGATCGGAACCGTGCGGTCGAGACTCAATCGTGCGAGATTGACACTTCGTGGAAAGATGCAGGAAAGGATGGCGCGATGAACTGTAACGAATTTCGAAAAAAAATCGATGCCTACATCGACGGGCGACAAACGGATGATTTGGTCACCTTAAAACGACATTTGGAACAATGCGACGCATGCACGGCGCTTTACGAAGACTTGCGCTGGATCCGACTGGAGATGAGCACTCTCCACGATTTGCCGGAGGGGTTTCGTGAAGAGCTGCATCAGCGCTTGCTGAATGAGGCACAGAATGTCCGGGTGCAGCCGGCTGAGAGGACGGCGAAAACGCAGAGGAGCAAGCGAAACCTCTGGATCTGGACGAGTGTCGCCGCGATCTTTGTGCTTCTCGTTTTAGGTCCTTCGATTCTCGCTTGGCTCCCGAATCACGGTTCCAACACGATGGCGGGGATCGCACGTGAGAACAGCGATGTGCCGAATTTCCTTTCACCGAATTTCGAAGGCTTTGATGGCGCGACGTCGAATGATGTCATGATGATCGAACCGGCGGATCCTTCGACAAAGTCGGGTGGCTCAGTGCGTACATCGGACACGGTTCGCAAGATCATCTACAGCTACCAGCTCCGGGTGGAAATGGTGGATCTGAAAGATAAGATCCAATCGATCGAGACATTGGTAGCTTCTGCCGGCGGGTTCTTTGAGGAATCTTCCTTTTTTCCTTACCAAAGAAAAGCCGGAAGTAAAGATCTCCACGAAGCTTCCATCGTTCTGCGCGTTCCCGTCGCTCACACGCCGCAAGTTCTCCAATCGATCCGGGATATGGGCAAGATCCGAAGCGAACAAAAGCACTCGACCGACATCACGATGGTGTATTCGGATCTCGAGTCCGAGATTCGCAATCTCAAAGCGGCGGAAGAACGTTATCTCGCGCTCTATTCCAAGGCGGAGCTGATCGAAGATATGCTTCGCATCGAGTCCGAAATCACGAGACTTCGCGGCCAAATCGATATCTTGGAAGGGCGTCGAAAGAATTATGACAATCAAGTGGAACTGACGACGATACAGCTCTACTTGACCGAAGTGGAAAGCCATGACGTCGTGATCAGCGGGGAACCGGATGTATGGTCGCGCGCTTGGAACGGCTTGCTCCATACGGTCAATGCGATGATTACTTGGGCACAAAATTCCTTGATCTGGATCGTGACGATCCTACCGGTGCTCCTTGTGATTCTGGCAGTGATCGGTATCGTGACTCTGGTCGTCCGAACAAAGAAAAGAAGAAAAGGGGTGCAACATGAAAACAAACAATAAGATTTCGGTTTTGGCAATCGCGCTGATCGTCGTATCGGCAGTGATTCTAGGAGGTATGCAGATGAGCGGAGCGCAGGTGCCGTCAAATGAGATGGCCTCAAAGCGAATTTTGAGCGTGGAAGGGGAGGCGGCGATCCAGGTCAAGCCCGACCAAGCGACATTGGTGATCGGTGTGCGTACGGAAAAGATCAATTCCAAAGAAGCGCAAGAAGAGAACACCAAGAAGATGAATGCCGTCATTGATGCGCTGAAAAAAGCGGGTGTCGCGGACAAGGAGATTCAAACCAGCAACTACAATATGTATGCGACGCGAGACTATCGAAATGGAGAGCAGGGCGTGCAATACTATGTCGTGCAACACAGCGTCGAAGTGCGCGCCAAGAAGCTGGATCTGGTCGGTACCCTGATCGATGTATCCGGTGCCGCCGGTGCCAATGAGTTTCAGGGAGTGCAATTCTCTCTTGAGAACAGCGAAGAGGTCTACAATCAGGCACTGGCAAAGGCATATCAGGCTGCACAAAAGAAAGCCAATGTCTTGGCCACGGCGATGAATGTAAAGATCGGTATGCCGATGGCAGTGACGGAGGGTTCCGGTTTTGCCTCTCCGATCTTGTATCGAAACGATATGAAGATGTCCATGGCTGCAGATTCGACGACGATCGAGAGCGGCGAGCTGACGATTCGTGCGTCGGTCTCCGTTCAATACGATTATTAGACCCGATTTCATCACGACTGCCGAGGGAAACCTCGGCAGTTTTTTGTGCATATGTTATGATGTTGGGAGAACGGAGGTCTCATGAATAAGCTAATCATCATCGACGGCAATTCCCTGATCAATCGAGCATTTTTTGCTCTCCCCAATCTGAGCGCGGACGGTGTGCCGATGGGCGGTCTGTATGGATTGAGCACGATGATCTTCCAGTTGCTCGACCAACAAAAGCCGACGCATTTTGTCGTCGCGTTCGATTTGAAAGCCCCGACGTTCCGTCATTTACAATACAAAGAGTACAAAGGAACACGCAAGGGGATGCCGGAGGAACTGGCTGTCCAGATGCCTCTTGCAAAACAGTTTCTGGATCTTCTCGGGATCGCTCGGGTCGAACTCGAGGGATACGAAGCGGACGATTTGATCGGTACGATTGCGAAAAACGCGATCGAGCTCGGTTGGGAAACTCATATCTACACCGGGGACAAGGATGCTCTGCAACTGGTCAGCCTCGGCGCAAAGGTCCATGTGACCCGAAAGGGTGTATCCGATGTCGTCGACTACACGCCGGAACGAATCTACGATGAATTTGCTGTGAGTCCGTCTCAGATCATCGATCTTAAGGGGTTGAGCGGCGACACATCGGATAATATTCCGGGCATCCCGGGAGTCGGTCCGAAAACCGCCGCAAAATTGCTGGACCAATTCGGCACGGTCGAATCCGTCGTCGAGCGAAGTGCGGAAATCGAAAACAAGCGACTTCGCGGTCTCGTCGAAGAGCATGCGGAGAGCGCGCTGTTGTCCAAGCAGCTTGCAACGATTTGTTGCGATGTGCCGATCGAATACGATGCCGAGATCTTGAAGCTCAGAGAGGCGGATGAATCGGCGATGGTCGATTTTTTAAGCCGCTATCAGTTCAAATCCCTGCTCGCGCGTTTTCGATCATCGGACGCTGCACAGGCTGCGGTTCAGGAAACAGAGCGGATCGATCCGCTTCCGCTCTGGGAAGAGGGAGAATGCAGCGCAGAAGATTTCGGAGAAGGTGAGACCCCGCTCGAGCTTGTCTTTCTGTGCGATGTCGTCGAAAACAAACGGATTCCCGCTTTGCTTTTGATGGGACGGGATGGAAGGTATCGCAGCGTGCAGGATTTTTCGGATTTCCGCAAATGGCAACCGCTCCTGGAAGATCCAACCGTCGCGAAGCGCGGCTACGATATCAAGGATTTTGTCATCTACTGCCTCGATCAAGGGATTGAGTTGAACGGGATCGTGGGCGACGGGATGATTGCCGCCTATCTTCTGGAACCTGCGCGACGCAGCTATGCGCTCGCGGATCTGGCTTACGAAGAATTGCTCTATCGCATGCCTTCTGAGGAAGAACTCCTCGGAAAGGGGGCGAAACGCAAATCCTACCGCGACTGCGACATCATGGAACTTCGCCGATACGGAGAGCAGTTTCTGACTGCTTCGTCGGCTCTTTCCGACGCATATGAGAGTAGGTTGAACGAATTGGATCTCATCTCCCTGTATCGCGAGGTGGAGATCCCGCTGCTCACGATTCTTGCCGACATCGAAGTGCAGGGCTTTCGAATCGACGAAGCGGCACTGGATGAGATCGATCGCAACCTGACCGAGCGGATTCGAACGTTGGAAGACCGTATTTATGAGCTTGCCGGAGAACGTTTCAACATCCAGTCGCCGAAACAGCTCGGTTCCATTTTGTTTGAAAAGCTTGGACTTCCAGCGCCCAAAAAGACCAAAACCGGGTATTCGACCAATCATGAGGTGCTGGAATATCTGAGCTCCAAGCATGAGATCGCGCGCGACATCATCGATTATCGAACGGTGACGAAGTTGAAATCGACCTATGTAGACGGTTTGCGAGCGGTCCGTTACGACGGACGGGTGCACACCTCGCTCAATCAGACGATCGCCGTCACAGGTCGGTTGAGCTCCAAGGAGCCGAATCTCCAAAATATCCCGATTCGTCTGCCGGAAGGGCGAGAACTTCGTAAAGCGTTTATCGCGGACGAGGGCTGTGTCCTGATCGATGCGGACTATTCGCAAATCGAGCTTCGCGTGCTGGCACATCTGTCGCAGGATGATCGGTTGATCGAAGCCTACCAAAAAGGGGAGGATATTCATCGCATCACGGCATCCCAGGTCTTTGATACTCCGTTTGAAGCGGTGACATCGCTGCAAAGGACGCGCGCCAAAGAAGTCAACTTTGGCATCGTATACGGCATGGGCGATTTCGGGCTATCCGATCGGCTGGGAATTCCGATTGCGGAGGCAAATCGGTACATCGAGAGTTATTTTAAGACCTATCCCGGTGTCGAGCGTTATATGAAATCGGTCATCGAAGCTTGCAAGCGAGAAGGTTTTGTTCGCACCGTACTCGGTAGACGCAGAACGATCGCGGACATCAACAACCGCAATTTCCATTTGCGTACGGCAGCGGAGCGCACAGCGCGTAACACGCCGATTCAAGGTTCCGCCGCTGATATCATCAAGATCGCGATGATCCGGGTCTATCAAACGTTGCGTGACGAAGGGATGAGGACCAAACTGATTCTCCAAGTGCATGACGAATTGATTCTCAATGCGCCGAAGGACGAAGAAGAAAAGGCGAAGGCGTTGTTGAAGCACTGTATGGAAGAAGCCTACGCGATGTCGGTGCCGCTCTCGGTCGAAGTCAATGTCGGAAGGAGTTGGTACGATGCACATTAACCGACCCCGACCGTCCAAGCCGCTTTGCATCGGCATCACGGGTGGACTTGCCTCGGGGAAATCGACAGCACTTCGTTATTTTGCGCAGAAGGGCTACCCCGTCATCGATGCCGACCGCCTTGCGCGTGATGTGGTCGAGCCGGGGACGGAAGGGCTTCGAAGTATCGTCGCACATTTCGGTGCCGACGTGCTCCATGGAGATGCTCTCGATCGCAAAAAATTGGGAGAGATCGTTTTCCGAGACGCGAATGCTTTGGATGCACTCAATCGCCTGCTGCATCCTCGGATACGAGAAGCCTTCTTGAGCGCGATGGAACGGGAGTCAGCCGGTGCAGCGCGCATGGTGTTTTCCGAAATTCCTCTTTTGTTTGAAAGCGGTTATGAAGATTTTTTTGACGTGGTCTTGACCGTTGTCGCCCCGGAGGGGGAGGCGATCCGCCGTGCAGTTGAACGCGACGGAGGGAGCGCTGCGCAAGCCGAACGCATTCGAGGACAACAGATGCCGGACGACGAAAAGATGCGCCGTTCCGACTACGTGGTCGTCAACAATGGGAACGTAGAC
>JAUMWO010000176.1 GCA_030529605.1 Bacillota bacterium
GATATCGGACGCGATCTGTCACAAACATAGTATCGTAAATGCCAGGATATGTCAATCTTTTTCGCTTTTTGTTTGGTTTTGTTCGTTTTTGTTCGAGGGCTTCGTTGCAAAAATCGAAGACTCCGCTCGTTGGGCCAATTTTTTTTGCTTTGCTTCTTTGTTGCGACGTCTTACGGTAAGCAATTCATCGATCGCGCGATTGAGCATAAGGAACGCATGATAGACTGAAGCGCGGCGGACGCGCCTTCTGCTGCCGTCGAAATAAAATTCCTGACAAGCCACCTGCTCACCGTAAGCGACCGCGATGTAGACGAGACCGACTCGCTTCTTTCCTACATCCTTTTTGGTTCCCGTCGCTTCATCGGGAACCTTGGGTCCGGCGATTCCGGTGATCGCGACCGAGATGTCGGCCATCGCCGCACGCTTTGCCCCCTTGGCCATCGCTTTGGCGACTTCCGCACTCACCGCTCCGTGATAGCGAATGGTGGAATCATCGATGCCGAGAAGCTTGGTTTTCGCCTCATTCGAATACGTAATGAAGGCGCGGTCAAACACCTCGGATGCACCACTGACCCGCGTGAGAGCGGCAGACAGTTCACCGCCCGTACAAGATTCGGCGGTTGTCACCGTCAATTGCTGGCGTTTCAGCTTGGATAGGATAAAGTCCTCGATCGTCTCGCTGTCCTCGGTGATGATCTGATCCGGGAGCAGCTTTCGAATCGCCATCTCCGTTTTCTCGACATAGGCACGTCTGCGGTTCGGGTCGGATGAGGAGAGTCGCAACGTGACTTTATCGCCGTCGAAATACGTGCCGATCTTGGTCGTCGTTTGGCGGGCGAGGACATCTTTGATCTTTTCTTCGAGCGCGGACTCCCCGATCCCGTAAATATGTAGATACTTGGAGAAGAGCTTCGTCGATTGCTGCTTTCCGAGGAGAGGCATCAAGTACTTATCCGTCATCACCGAAAGCTCGAGCGGGGGCCCCGGCAAACAGACCGCGATCACGCGATCGGTTTTGAGATACATTCCGGCAGCGGTTCCGAGGTCATTGGGTAAGATCGTTGCCTCATGCGGAAACATCGCCTGCTTGAGGTTGTTGATCGTCGCCTTTGCCCCCATTTTATCGTGCATCGCGACCAAAGCGGCAGCGTTGATCTCCGTCGAGTACCCGAAGACCTCGCACACGACTTCTTTGGTGATGTCGTCGACGGTCGGTCCCAAACCTCCGGTCGTGATGATCAGATCGCAGGATTCCGCCAGTCGGCGCACCGCAGCAGCGATCCGTTCCCGATTGTCCCCGACGGTATCGATGTGCAAGATGTGAATCTGTAGCTGTGTCAAAAAACGGCCGAGATAAGCACCATTGGTGTTGACGGTATCTCCCATCAGTAGCTCGGTGCCGACACAAAGAATCCCCGCTTTCATGTGTTCTCCTTTCTCAAAAGCATCATTCGAACCGATTCGCCCCGCGGCGTCCGCGCTACCCTCGCAAAACCGCCCGATTGCGGTAGATGTACTCGATGCCGGATGCTACGGTCAAGACGGTCGTCGCCCAAATCAACCAGGTCAACACCGGAAATGGAGTCAGAGTAAACGGCCATCCGCGGGCGAACAAAAGCATCGTCGTGATCAATTGCACTGTGGTTTTGATCTTGCCGAGAGAGCCGGCAGAAATCACGATCCCCTGTGACGCCGCAATCGCTCGGAAAATACTGACGATCAATTCACGGGAAAAGATCAGGATGACGACGATGGAGCTGAGTTCACCCAGCTCGACAAACACCATCA
This sequence comes from Bacillota bacterium, assembly GCA_030529605.1. Lineage (GTDB taxonomy): Bacteria > Bacillota > Clostridia > Peptostreptococcales > Acidaminobacteraceae > JAUMWO01. Next base: position 1,789 of record JAUMWO010000176.1, read on the forward strand.
GCGACGACAAAACCAGCAATTTGTCCGCCACCGGATCCATAAATTTGCCGAAATTGGTGATCAGCTTGAGACGCCGCGCCAAGTACCCGTCGAGGAAATCGGTGACCGACGCAAAAACG
>JAUMWO010000177.1 GCA_030529605.1 Bacillota bacterium
GAAATTCTCTTGGAATCCGAATTGTTCGGATATGTCGAAGGCGCGTTTACCGGGGCATCGAAAGGCGGCAAGATCGGGCTATTTGAAAAGGCCAACGGCGGGACTCTGTTTTTGGATGAGATCGGGGAGATGAGCCCGGGAACTCAGGCGAAACTGTTACGCGTCTTACAGGAGCGAGAGATCATGCGCGTGGGGGACACCAAGTCGGTGCCGATCGATGTGCGGGTGATTTCCGCGACCAACAAAGATTTGCTTCTTGCGATCGCAAACAAGGAGTTCCGCGAGGATCTCTATTATCGACTCAACTATTTTCCCATTGTACTTCCTCCGCTGCGGCTGCGCCGAGAAGACATCGGTGACATTGCGCGTGCGCTGTTGATCAAACTCAGTCAGGAATACGGGCGCAACATTGAATCGATCGACCCGAAGGCGGTGCGCCTGTTGGAACAGGCGGAGTGGCGCGGCAATGTACGCGAGCTGGAAAATTACTTGGGACGCGCGATCATCGACATGAAGCAAAACGAGACGACGATGACGGTTCAGCATTTGCCGTATGGCCACCCGGCGTCATCCGATGCTCGGCAAGACGCGGAAGGAATGGCATACCGCGGACAAAGCCTCGCCGAAGCGATGGAGGTGGCGGAGATCCGTATCATTGAAGCCGCCCTCAAGGCCAACGATTACAACCGGGAACGTACAGCGGCTGCGCTCGGGATTTCACTCCGCTCACTGTATTACAAACTGCAGAAATATGCATCTTCGGAGATATAGGTGCAAGTTATTGCGTGCACAAAAATGCATTCTGTTGACAATCATTCTCAATAGACGCTCGTCTTGCCGTAAGATCAGTGCTTGCGGCATTTTTATTTGAATGCATCCAATTGGCACATTTATTGCTTATTGAGCCTGTGTCATTGAAATCGAAGGAGGAATTATGGAGAAGAATCTGGTTCTGGTGATCAATCCGGGATCTACTTCATCCAAGGTGGCGGTGTTTCGTGAGAAAGAACTGCTGCGCTCGGAGACGATCGTGCACGATGTGGAAGATCTCAAGCATTATGATTCCATCATCGCTCAGTATGCATTTCGACGCGACGGAGTCTTGGAATGGTACCGATCTTGCGGCTTTTCGGTCGAGCAATTGGCCGCTGTAGTGGGCAGAGGAGGGATGCTCCGTCCGATGCCGAGTGGAACCTTCGAAGTCGATGCCGGAATGTTGGAGGATCTCAGAGTGGGAATCCAGGGAGATCATGCTTCCAATCTCGGCGGAATGATCTCTCATGAGATTGCGCAGATCGCCGGAGTCAAAGCCTATATCGTCGACCCGGTTTCGGTCGATGAATTTGAACCGCTCGCGCGAATTTCCGGAATCCCGCAAATTTCGCGCAAATCGTTGCTTCACGCGCTCAATGTGCGAGCGATTGCATACAGCTATTCCGAGAGTGTCGGAAAGACACTCGAGCAACTCAATTTGATCGTCGCTCACATCGGCGGAGGCATCTCGATTGTGCCGCTCCGAAAGGGAGTGATGATCGATGCGAACAATGCCAACGAAATGGGGCCGTTTTCGCCGGAGCGTGTCGGCGGACTTCCGGTCGGAGACGTCGTAAAACTCGCCTTCAGCGGCACATACACCGAAAAGGAGCTCAAAACCGCGATGCGCGGGAAGGGAGGCGTCGCCGCCTATCTGGGCACGGGAGATCTGCGCAAAGTTCAGGAGCGCATCGATGCGGGAGACGCGGAAGCCAAATTGGTGCAAGAGGCGATGGCGTACCAGATCGGCAAAGAAATCGGTGCGATGGCAACCGTTCTCAATGGCGAGGTCGATGTGATCGTACTCACCGGCGGAGCGGCGTATTCCAAGCCCCTCACCGAGATGGTGCGCGACATGGTCTCGTT
>JAUMWO010000178.1 GCA_030529605.1 Bacillota bacterium
ACTTTTGATCAGCACTTCTCTGGGTTTTGAACCTCTGCTCGGGCCGACGATGCCGCGTTCTTCGAGCGCTTCCATCATTCTGGCCGCCCTGTTGTATCCGATTCGAAATTTTCTTTGGATCAAGGATGTCGACGCTTTCTGCGCCTCCACGACAAAATCGATGGCATCGCTCAAAAGTTCGTCCACCTCTTCATGTTCAGGCTCACTTGATGCCGCAGATTCCAACACGTCCTGATCATAAATATCGATCCCCTCGCTCTGCGCAGAGATAAATTCGACGATCTTCTCGACCTCCTCTTCCGAGATAAACGAACCCTGCACTCTGATCGGCTTGGGCATTCCCGAAGGATAGTAGAGCATATCGCCCTTCCCGAGAAGCTTCTCGGCTCCCGAACCGTCAATAATCGTCCTCGAGTCGATCTGCGAAGACACCGCAAAGGCGATTCTCGATGGAATATTCGCCTTGATCACACCCGTGATGACGTCGACGGAAGGCCTTTGCGTAGCTACAATCAGGTGAATTCCACAAGCTCTCGCCATCTGAGCGAGCCTGCAAATCGCCTCTTCCACCTGGTTCGGTGCTGCCATCATGAGATCTGAAAGTTCATCGATGATGACGACGATTCTCGGCATGTATTCGGCGTTTTCCTCCAATTCAAATTTTTTATTGTATCCGTTGATGTCCTTCACACCCGCTTTGGCGAACTTGGTATATCTTTGGGTCATCTCGTTGACCGCCCAGTTGAGCGCGAGACTCGCCTTTTTCGGATCCGTCACCACCGGCAAAATCAAGTGCGCGATTCCGTTGTACACATTCAATTCCACGACCTTCTGGTCGATCATCAAAAATTTCACTTCATCGGGCTTGGCATTTAACAGGATGCTGGCGATAATCGTGTTGACACAGACGCTCTTGCCCGAACCCGTCGCACCCGCAATGAGTAAGTGAGGCATCTTTGCAAGATCGGCGACAATCGGTTCTCCGGAGATGTCAAGCCCCAGACCGAACTTGAGCAAAGAGGACTCCTTTTCGTATTTCGGCGTCGAGACCACGTCCTTGATCGAAACCACGGATGTCGATTTGTTCGGAATCTCGATTCCGATCGCCGACTTTCCGGGAATCGGCGCGACGATTCTCACCGACGTCGCAGCCAGATTCAACGCGATATCATCGCTTAAGCCTACGATTTTGCTGACCTTGACTCCGGCATTCGGCTGGATTTCAAACCTCGTAATCATCGGGCCTTTGCTGACCTGCGTAATCTTTGCGTCGATTCTGAAATTTTGGAAGGTCTGCCTCAATTTATTGACATTGGACAAGATTTCCGCTTCATCGTCTTTATTCGAACTCTTCTTGCCTTCTTTGAGCAAGTCGAGATTCGGAAGTTGGTAGTTTTCATACAGAAATTTCAGTTTTTTCTCATTTTCAAAGTCAAATTCCCGCTCATAGTCCTCGTCCCGAAGCTCCTCCGAAACCGTGCTGTTGACTTCGATGGCGTCGGTACTCCCCTTCATCGATCCGAAATAATCCGGCTGTGCGACCGGCTGTGCGATCTCGACGGAATGTTTCGGCAGATCGAATTGAAAGTTGGGACTCGGAACATTGGAACTGCCGTCGGAAAATTGCGACACGGACTCGTCCGGCTGCACATCCGCCGGCTCATCCATCGGCTCGTAGACTTCAAACTCTTCCGGTGTCATCTCTCCGATCATAATCTCGGAATTCTCGAGCGCCTCCACTGCAGGCTCAAAAGTACGGACGTCGTCTGACATCGTTACGGAAGAAGGATCTTCTGACTGCCGCTCTTCAATAGGATCTTGCAGTGTTTGCACCGCCTGCGCTTCAAGGGCAGTTTCCATTCTTTGCTCTTGCGGCTGCTCCGGTTGCGGCT
>JAUMWO010000179.1 GCA_030529605.1 Bacillota bacterium
CTTGCCCGCCGTAGGACAAGACCATTTCGGCGATCGGCTCATTTGCCGTAATCGGCAGTTCCGGGGTTCCGATTTCGCGGATATCCACGCGAATGTCACCGGGCGAGGATTCTTTTGGCAGTAGGAGAGAGACCGGACGATCCGGAATCAGCATAACTTTGGTTCGTCCCGGATTGTTCAATTCGATTTCCTTTAAGATCTGTCCGGATTCGTACAGGGAATGAGTCGTCATTTCCTCAAGCCCATAGATCAGAAGTCGCTTCGAGTCCTGGTAAAATCCCGGCATTTGGCCATGCATGACGACCGAGATCACTTCGCGTCCATCGTGGCGAGCAGAGGAAACCAAGCAACGCCCCGCCTCATCCGTAAAACCGGTTTTGATCCCGGTTACATATTCGTAAGCGATGATATCCGGTTCTCCATCGATCAAAATTTCCGTATCCGAGCCTTCCTGCCCCGGCCATAGGGCGTTGGTGTTGTTTAGATAGCGCGTCTCCGGCTGACGGTTCGTCGGCGGAATTTCATAACGGGTTGTCGATACGATGCGTCGAAATGTCTCATTGTTCATTGCCGCATTTGCAATGATGGCGAGGTCATAAGCAGTGGTGAAATGCGATGGATCATGAAGCCCATGCGGGTTGGCAAAACTGGTGGAGTAGGCGCCGAGTTGATGAGCGCGTTCCGTCATACGAGCCGCAAATTCTTCCTGTGTACCGCTCATATAAATCGCAAGTGCGGCAGCACAGTCGTTTCCGGATGTCACGAGAAGACCGTAAAGCAGTTGCTCCACGGTGAGCACTTCACCGAAGTCCAAGGAGATGCTGGAACCTTCCATCAAGGGCGGTTCGTCTCCGACGGTGACCGATTCGGACAAATCGAGATTTTCAATCACCAGAAGCGCGGTCATGATTTTGGTCGTGGAAGCGGGATACATCCGCGTGTACGCATTCTTTTCGAATAGGATCTGACCGGTGTTACGGTCGATCAAGATCGCGGCATCGCTGAGAAGATCATCGGGCGCGAGGCCGTAGGAAGCGGAGGGCAGCAGCAACAGCATCACAGCAAGCAATATCAAAATTTGGCATAGAATCGTCTTCTTCATAAGTCACATTATAATATAGTGCGACCTTCCTTGCATCCTTTGAATCAAAGATTTGACAAATTACCAAAAAATGGTTAATCTAGATTCGATGAAGAAACTACCTTATCTGGTTCTCTCGCTGCTCATTCTGTTTCGGTTCCTGATGCCATTGCTCGAAGCGCCGACGAAGCTGACGGTCACCGCGGGGGAGTCGCCAACGGCGAACCGAGAGGAGGCCGGTCAGGCGACCGCTTCCTCGTCGACGTCTTCCGCACGGACTTCCGAGGCTGATCCGACGGTTGCACCATCGAAGAAAGCGTTTGGCAATTCCGATGGAATTGGTTATACTATTGAAGAATTCAATCGACTGAGCGAGACGGAATTGACCCAATTAAAAGGGATCGGACCCAAATTAGCGCGAGCGATCGTCCAATATCGGACCGATCATGGTGATTTCAAGGGCTGGGAAGACCTGCTCCACGTGAAAGGCATCGGGGAAAAGAAATTGCGTCTGATTCTGCAAAGTCGTCCTTGATCGGAACGGAAAGGAAACGGAGGGCATATGAAACTGACTCAATTTGCGACAGCATCGGGCTGAGCGGCCAAGCTCGGTCCTGAGACCTTGGCGCAGGTTCTGTGCCAACTACCGAAAAAGAACGATGCGAATGTTATTGTCGGGTACGAAAGCTCGGACGATGCCGCCGTGTACCGATTGAATGCGGAGCAAGCGTTGATTCAAACGCTCGATTTTTTCACTCCGATCGTCGACGATCCGTATTCCTTCGGCCGGATCGCAG
>JAUMWO010000180.1 GCA_030529605.1 Bacillota bacterium
TCGATGCGTTGTTCCATCCCGGGTTCGTCGGATTTTGCCGTCGCAATATAAAGCACATTTTGTCTGCGCGCCGCGAGCGTCTCTGCATAGGTCGACTTGCCGCTACGTGCACCGCCGACGATGAAATGAAGCGTTCCGGTCATTGCTGTCCTCCATGAATTTCCGCCAATGCGTCGAGCAGGGGTTCCAAATCACGCTTGTCAAGCAGGGCGATGCGGTAATGATGAGGTCCGAGTCCGATAAAATTCGAACAGGAGCGGATGTGAAAGCCCTTGCCATGCAAGCGATCGTTGAGATCGACAAAGGGGGAGGAAAATAGCAGGAAATTGGCGGAGCTGTCATAGACTCGGACCCCTTTCATCGCTTCCAGCCGCGAGGTACAAAGCCGCCTCTCCTCGCTTCGATCGATCGCTTGGCGGTGTTCCCGGTATCGATCCGGGACGAGCCAATAGCGTCGGTAAATGGTTTCCAATGCGGTGATCGCAAAGCGGTTGAGCGACCAGGGTTCGATTTGACGACTGACGCGCTCCGCAAGCCCCGGATCCGCGAAGAGATATCCAGCTCTTACCCCCGGTATCGAGAAGCTCTTGGTCAGAGAGCGCAACACGGCGATGCGTTCGGGAAAGCATTCCATCAGTTGCAACAGAGCCTTATGATGCTTCGCGTGATCGAGCGCGGGGACGAAATCAAGGAAGGATTCGTCGAGGAGCAGATGAGCTCGCGTACGCGACAGCAGATCGTACATGCTCTCGATCTCCCAAAAGCATCCCGTGGGATTGTTGGGGTTGCAAAGGACGATCAGATCGGGTTCGCTCGTGGACCACTCGACATCACGAGGCGATTTCAACAGTCGATATGTATCCGCAAAGCGACTGATCGCCCGAATTTTGGTCCCGTTGAGGTATAGCGCATGGCGATATTCGCTGAAAGTGGGCTCAAAGAGGACCGCCTCCCGGGGCGACAGGGCGCGCACAAATGCGTAAATGAGCTGTGTCGCACCATTACCGAAGACGACCGGGCGTCCGATATGATCTGTGTACTGTTGCCGCAATGCGGTGTCGTCGATGTAGGGATACCGGTGAAGGCGATCCAAGTCCCGACCAAAGGCTTCGATCAAAATGGGATCGGCCTGAGTCGGCACATTGACGCTGAAGTCCCGATACAAATCGGTTCGATATCCGCCATGCGATAGTTCGGGATGAGTCATTTCACTCTCCTATCCTATGTTAACTAAGATGAATTCGAGCAATGCCGAGCCTGCGAGAACGATCAGCAAAGCGGTACCCTGCATCAGCAAGATGCCGCGCCGTATGGTGCGATCGTCCGGCTCCAAAATCGCATCCCCGTAGGTAGCTTTCGGTTTTAACACCCCGCCGTATACGGTCGGTCCACCGACTTGTACGCCCAGCAGCCCGGCAAACATGGAGATCGGAAGCGCCGAGTTCGGGCTTTCATGCTTCCTGCGATCTCTCAAAAAGACGCGGATCGCGCGGAGCGGAAAGATCGGCGAACCGAATCCCCGCATCACCGCGCCGAAGAACCATATCCACGGCATCGAGAACCGGGCGGGAATCCAGTTGAGCAAATCGTCGAGGCGCGCAGACGCCCAGCCGAAATGGAGATAGCGTGAGTTCTTGTAGCCGACCATGGAATCGAGGGTGCTTGCCGCCTTGTATGCCATCACGCACTCGACCGGAACACCGAAAATCGCTCCCAAGAGCATGTAAAACAATGGCGCATAGACTCCGTCTACGGCGTTTTCGGCGATGGTCTCCAGGAGGGAAGTCCGGATCTTGTGATCATCCATCGTTTGGGTGTCCCGACTCACGATCCAAGCGAGACGTTTGCG
>JAUMWO010000181.1 GCA_030529605.1 Bacillota bacterium
CCTCGCGGTGACCACTTCAGCGCAAAATGCAATCGGTATGGGACTTGCGACGACAGCGGTTCTGATCTGCTCCAATGTCGCGATCTCGATGATCAAGAAACTGATTCCTGCCGATGTTCGGATTCCGGCATACATCGTCGTCATTTCGACCTTTGTAACCGTGGTCGGCATGCTGATGGAAGCATTTGTCGAATCCTTGTACACTTCGCTGGGACTCTTTATTCCGCTGATCGTTGTAAACTGCATCATCTTGGCGCGGGCAGAATCCTTCGCGTCAAAGAATGGTGTCGCCGATTCGATGCTGGACGGTCTCGGTATGGGGTTGGGCTTTACGATGAGTTTGACCATTTTGGGCTCGGTCCGCGAGATCATCGGGAATGGCACGATCTTCGGATTCACTGTGCTCGGCGCTCCGTACAAGCCGGCGCTGCTCGCGATTTTCCCTCCGGGAGCATTCCTTGTTCTCGGGCTGTTGTTGGCGCTCTACAATGCGGTGCGTATGCGCAGCAAAAAACGTAAAGAGACGGGGAGGGCATAATGGAAAACGCAAGCATCTTTGTCATTATGGTTTCTGCGATACTGGTCAACAACTTCGTCCTATCGAAGTTTTTGGGGATCTGTCCGTTTCTCGGCGTCTCCAAGCAGGTAGAAACTGCATTCGGGATGGGAATGGCCGTTATCTTCGTCATGACGATGGCGGGAATCTTTACTTATTTCGTCAATTTGCTCCTCGTTCGGTTGGGGCTTGAGTATCTGCAGACCGCGGCGTTCATCCTCGTCATCGCGTCGCTGGTACAGTTCGTGGAAATCGTGTTGCGTAAAATGTCTCCGGCGCTGTATTCCGCGCTCGGTGTCTTCTTGCCGCTCATTACGACGAACTGTGCGGTGCTCGGTTTGACATTGCTCAACATTCAGTATCAATTCGGTCTCGTGAAGACGATTGTGCACTCGTTCTCCGCTGCGGTGGGCTTCGCCTTGGCGATCGTTCTCTTTGCCGGAGTGCGGGAGAAGCTTCTGATCTCGGATGTCCCGAAACCATTCGTCGGTTTCCCGATCGCTCTGATTTCAGCCGGGCTGATCTCCATGGCATTCCTGGGTTTCATGGGTTTGGTTTAGGGGGGACATATGAATACGCAAGCGATAATCTATGCGGGTTCCGTGCTTGGCGGGCTGGGAATCGTGTTTGGCGTAGGGTTGGCCTATGCTGCGAAAAAATTTGCCGTGGAAGTCGATCCGAAGGTGCCTCTCGTGAGAGAAGCGCTTCCGGGTGCGAACTGCGGTGCCTGCGGCTATCCGGGTTGTGATGCGTTTTCGCAAGCGGTGGTCGCAGGGGAAGCGCCGGTCAGCGGATGTACGGTCGGAGGCAATCCGACGGCGAAGCTGGTCGCGGAGATCATGGGCGTGACGGCAGAAGAAGTCGCGCGCATGGTCGCAAAGGTAAAATGTATGGGCAGCAAGGACAAATGTCCGGACCGCTATGAATACTTCGGATACTCCAGCTGTGTTGCAGCCAACCAGCTGTCCGGGGGCCCGAAAGGATGCAGCTACGGGTGTATGGGGCTGGGCTCCTGCGTGCAAGTGTGTCCTTTTGACGCGATCCACATCAATGCTTCGGGCTTGGCTGAAGTCGATCCGGAGAAATGCACGGCATGTATGAAATGCATCAAGATTTGTCCGAAGCAAGTCATTTCGCTCGTTCCATACGATCAAAAAACTATCGTGCGCTGCAACAACATCGAGATCGGGGCACATGTCAAAAAGAACTGTGCGGTCGCATGCATCGCATGCCGCATCTGTGAAAAGAACTGTCCTTCCGATGCCATTCATGTGATCAACAACCTCGCC
>JAUMWO010000182.1 GCA_030529605.1 Bacillota bacterium
AGCCGCGTCTGCCGAAGAGGACGATGAAGGCGAGCGAGGAAACGAAAGGTGGCGAGATCAGAGTCAGGGTCAGAAATTTGCGGATGCGGTTTTTGCCGGCTTCCGTTCTCGTGAATGCAAAGAGCGCGACCGCGAGCGAAATCAGGAGGGTCAGACCGGAAGACAGACTCGTCACGAATAAGCTGTTTTGAATCAGGCGAATGCTGTCTTTGGTCAGTAGCTGTTCGTAAAAGCGCAGAGTGAAGCCCGCCCGATCGAAAAGGCTGGTCGTGACGACCGAGACGACGGGATATGCGATAAAAATGAGTACGGCTACGATCGTCAAGAGCAGAAGCAGACGATCGGCGAGTCGGTGCACGGGGATGGATACGGAACGCTTCACTTGACCTCCTACGCCTAGCATCCCATACGGATGCGGAAATGTCCAGATGAAAAGAGCCGCAGATGCGGCTCATAGGGTTGATGGTTTCGCTGTTTGCGCATGCGATTTGTGCTCGCGCTATTTTGCGTCCTTGTCGCCGGCAAGTTCCGCCCAACGTTTGAGGATCGCTTCGCGTTGCTCTCCGAAGAGCAGAACATCCTGTTCGATCAATTTGCTGAAGTCGACGGTGCCGATCTCGGTCGGTGCCGCGACATCGGTGCGTGCCATGATGCGCGGATCCGCGTCGCGGAGTTTCTCTTGGCCTTCTTTGGAAAGGTAGTAGTCGACGAAGAGTTTGGCTGCCTCTTTGTTTTGGGAGTTGGCGAAGATGCCGATCGGAGCCGGGGTCCAAGGGATCATGTCTTCGGGATAGATCGCCGTGACATTGTGTTCTTTCTCGAGAGCGAAGGTGCCGCCTGCCAGTGCGAGGACAGCGACTGCGTATTCGCCGGCTGCGGTTTTCGGTCCGGGCTCACCGCCGCTCTTGGCGTAGAACTCGACATTCTCGTTGATCGCTGCCAGGTTTTTCCAGCCCTCTTCTTCGCCCCAGGCTTGCAGCAGTCTATTGGTGATCGCGTACTGGGTGCCGGAGATGGCAGGGGATGCGATGATGATCTCGCCCTTGTATTTCGGATCGCCGAGATCCTTCCAAGTTTTTGGCGCTTCGATGCCTTTTTCCTTCAATACGTCGTTGTTGACGAGGAAGCCCGCCGGTACGAGGGACAATGCGGTCCAGAACCCTTCTTTGTCTTTGAAATGTGTCGGGATTGCTTCGGCTTCAGGCGAGACATAGGCTTCGAGGTAGCCGAGCTTGGACGCCGCGATGTAGCTGTCGACGCCGCCGCCGAACCAGATGTCATTCGCTGTTTTTCCTTCTTCGGCTTGGAGCTTCGCGAGCTCTTTTCCGGTCGACATACTGACGTATTCGACTTTGATGCCGGTCTTCTCCGTGAAGGCGTCGAAGGACTTTTCCGCGCCGCCGTAAGCGAGGGAGACTTTGAGCGTGGTGCCGGCGTATTGCTTCCAGTCGAACGCCGGAGCGGTGGTCGCTGTTTCGGACATCGCGTCGCTGCTCGTCGCAGGCGCTGTTTGACCCGCAGGCGTCGTTGGGTCTGCTGCCGATGTCGTCGGTTCGGTTGTTTGAGGGCCGCATGCCACGAGAGAGAGGCTCAGCGTGAGCACCAGCATCAGTGCGAGAAATTTTTTCATCATAAACTCCTTTTCGCCGGTAGGCGCGTCGACTGTAGAAGCATATCATGAAGAGGGAAATGTTAGGATTCGATTCTGTGATGGATCGATATCGTACTATTTCATTTCGAGATGATAGCGTTCCGGATTGTGCTTCCTTGAGAATCTTTCTCAATCCTATGGTATACTCGGGAACATATGGAA
>JAUMWO010000183.1 GCA_030529605.1 Bacillota bacterium
AGTCTCTGTTATTCTCGGGCCAAAGAGCTGTACGGCGATCCATTGCCTCCGATCATCGATGCCCGCATCAAGCGGGAGCTCGACTCCATCATCGGGAATGGTTACGCGCCGATGTATATGATTTCCAAAAAGATGGTCGAGCAGTCCAACCGAGACGGCTATGCGGTCGGTTCGCGCGGCTCGGTCGGATCCTCGATCGCCGCCTTCCTTTCCGGCATCTCGGAGGTCAATCCGATGTCGCCGCATTACTACTGCCCGAATTGCCGCCACAGCGAGTTTTTTGAGGGCAACGAACTGTGCGGCATCGATCTGCCCAACAAAGACTGTCCAAAATGCGGGACACCGTATAAGAAAGACGGCTTTGAGATTCCGTTCGAGGCCTTCCTCGGGTTCAACGGGGACAAAGAGCCGGACATCGATCTCAACTTCGCGTCGGTATACCAAAGCACGGCGCAGAAGTACTGCGAGGAATTGTTCGGTGAGGGCTACACCTTCAAAGCGGGGACCATCGGTACCTTGGCGGAAAAAAATGCGCTCGGCTATGTTATGAAATACTTTGAATCCATCGGCGAGCCGATTCATTTCGCGCGCGCGTTCCGTTATCGCAACCGCTTGATGGGCGTCAAGAAAAATGCCGGACAGCACCCGGCGGGCATCCTGGTTTTGCCGAAAGGGATGGACATCAATCAGTTTACGCCGGTGCAATACGCGCAAAACGACAAGAGCACGGGCATCGTGACGACGCATTTCGATTATCCGATGCTGTCCGGCAAGCTGCTAAAACTCGATGTACTCGGACATGAAAGTCCGACCGCCCTGCGGATGCTACAGGACTATTCGGGAATGGATTCCAAGGAGATTCCGCTCGACGATCCCAAGACGATGGATATCTTTTCCTCGGTCGATCCGCTCGGTTACCGCTTCGGAGAGCCGATCACCAAGGTCGGCACGCTCGGCGTGCCGGAGTTCGGTACGCCATTTGTCCTAGGGATGCTGGAGATCACGCGACCGAAGAATTTCACCGACCTCGTGCGCATTTCCGGGCTGTCTCATGGCACGAATGTGTGGAGACACAATGCCCAGGATTTGGTCGCTTCGGGAAAGGTGCCGTTCGGCGAGGTGATCGCGACGCGCGAAGACATCATGAACAAACTGATCAACAAAAACTGCGAGAAACTTACCGCATTCAAGATCATGGAGTCCGTGAGAAAAGGTAAGGGCCTCACCGACGATTGGCTCGAGGAAATGAAACGCCTCGAGATGCCGGAATGGTATATTGACTCCTGCCTCAAGATTTCCTATCTCTTCCCGAAGGCCCATGCAGCCGCCTATGTCACGCAGTCCTTCAAGATCGCGTACTACAAGGTGCACCATCCGGCATCATTCTACGCAACTTGGTTCTCCCTGCATGTGGACGATTTCGATGCGCCGTCGATCATCGCCGGAAAAGAAGCGGTCGAAGCCAAACTGCGCCAGATCCAGTCCAATCCCGACGCGAGCAAGAAGGACGAGGACATCTTATACAATCTTCAGATCGCGTATGAGATGCTGTGCCGCGGCATCGAGGTGCTGCCGATCGATCTTGAGACATCGGATGCGACGGAGTTTCGCATCGTCGACGGCAAATTGCTCCCGCCGATTCAGTCGATGCCGGGCGTCGGGGAAAAGGCTGCTCGAGCAATCTATGATGCGCGGGTAGAGCATGGGGAATTCAAGTCCATCGAAGAGTTTAAGGACAAGACCGGCTGCAACAAGAAGGTCATCGAAGCGCTGACCGAGCTCGGAGCGCTCAAGCATCTTCCGGAGACG
>JAUMWO010000184.1 GCA_030529605.1 Bacillota bacterium
CATAGGCAAAGACATCCGTCGAAATCGCAATGATGAACGGCAGCCACACAAAAGCAAGGGATTCGAACCGATACAGCAGATTGATATGCAGAATCGGATACGCCACATAGAAAAACCCGACATAGGTGATCATCGAGTCGAGCATCCGGCGCTTCGAAAACACCGATATCGCAAGGAGAACCTGCATTCCGGCGATAAAGGTAAAGTGATAGAGCCTGTCCTGCATCCCGAAGTAAAACCCGATATACAGGATGACGGTCATCAGATATCCGATGCTTGCAATCGGCTTGAGCTGCTTGCCATACGCTCTGTAAAACTCATACAGGCCGATCAAACTGAGTATCCCGGATACGACCAACAAGGTCGTGCCCCCATGGTACAGGACGAAAACCAGCAGTGCGACCGCGATGATTGCCGAAAGGATCCTAGTCTTCATTGAGCGCTCCAAATCGTCGTTCTCTTCCTTCAAATTGTGCGAGACAGTTCTCGAGATCGGCACGTGAAAAGTCCGGCCACAAGGTATCGAGGAAGATGAATTCGGCATAGGCATGTTGCCAAAGCAGAAAGTTGCTGAGCCGTTTCTCACCTCCGGTGCGGATCATTAGATCCGGCGGATTACTCAGATAGAGAGACGCCTCGATCGTCGCCTCGTCGATCTGATCGAGGCGGAGCTCTCCGGATGCAACACGCTGCGCAATGCGTTTGGTCGCTTCGACCAGCTCATTGCGCCCTCCGTAGTTGACACAAACATTGAACCGGATCCCCGGATTGTTCGCCGTACGTTTCTCCGCGTCCCGGATCAAACGGATCAACGAGGGCGCCAGCGCATCGACATTGCCGATCGCTCGAAATACGACCCCCGCTTCATGGATCTCATCGATCTGGGAACGCAGGTACTCGTCGAGCAATGCCATCAGCAGCTTGACCTCATGCGCCGGTCGTCTCCAATTTTCCGTCGAAAACGCATAGAAAGTAACCTCGGAGATCCCGAGGTCATGACAGTCGATCAATACTTTCTTCAATGTTTCGGTTCCGGCTCGATGACCAAATTGACGCAATTTCCCGCGTTGCTTTGCCCATCGGCCGTTTCCGTCCATGATAAAAGAGATATGACGAGGTTTCACTAGACTTCCATGATCTCTTTGTTCTTGTCCGCAATGACTGCGTCAACCTTAGCGATCGCATCGTCTACGACCTTTTGAATGTCTTTTTCGAAACCGGTGCGGTCGTCTTCGGTGATTTCTTTGTTTTTCTCTTGTTTTTTCACGCCTTCAATCGCATCGCGGCGCTCGTTGCGAATCGCAACCTTGGCATCTTCGCCGAGCTTCTTGACTTGCTTGGTCAGCTCAACACGGCGCTCCTCCGTCAGCATCGGAACCACCAACCGAATCACCTTTCCATCGGAGGAAGGATTGATGCCGAGGTTCGCTGCCTGCAAAGCGCGCTCGAGATCTCGGATCACCGATGCGTCATAGGGTTGTACCTGAATGATGCGCGGCTCCGGAACCGAAATGCTCGCCAGTTGTTTGATCGGAGTCTCCGCACCGTAATACGACATGGTCACGCGATCCAAAAGCAGCGGATTCGCACGTCCTGCCCGGATGTGAACCAGCTCTTCCTTGAGGAAGTTCATCGTCTTCTCGATTCGCTCTTCCAATGCAACTTGATATTCGTTTTTCATATAGCCTCCATTCGATGGTGATCTATCGGATTATTCTCCGGTGACGAGGGTCCCGATGTGCTCGCCGCGCGCTGCGCGCAGAATGTTGTCGGGATCGGGCAGATCGAAG
>JAUMWO010000185.1 GCA_030529605.1 Bacillota bacterium
GCTCGAGCATGTCAAGAGCGCGATCATGAGCAGCTTGGTCAGTAAGATCGGCGGTTTGCTCATCAAAAAGAGCATGAAGCAGCTCAAAAAACGCCTCGACTACACCGAATACGGGGGAGCTCCGATCCTCGGCGTGGAAGGCTTGCTGGTCAAAGCGCATGGCTCTTCCAATGCAAAAGCGTTTTCCAACGCGATCAAATACGCCAATCTCGGAGCGGAACGCAACGTCGTCGAATTGATCAAACGGCGCCTGAACGAGTTTGATTTCAGTACCGTGACCACGGAATCCAAGCGAGAAGGAGCGGGAGATGAAGTGGAATAAACGAGAGCGGAGTTGGGCGCTCTATGATTGGGCGAACTCGGCATACACGATGACGGTCACCACCGCGGTCTTCCCCCTATTTTTCAAGGCGGCCGCGGCGCAGGGCGGAGTCGGAGCGACCGAGTCGACCGCGATGTTGGGGTTTGCCAACTCCTTTGCGACCTTGATCGTTGCGCTGTTCTCTCCGATATTGGGGACCATTGCCGATTATTATGGCTTCAAAAACCGAATGTTCAACACATTTCTGGCGATCGGCGTGACCGCGACGGTCTTGCTCGGCATCATCCCGGAATCCGGTTACACCATGCTTCTCGGCGTCTACATGCTGACTTTGGTGGGATATTCCGGTGCCAATGTCTTTTACGACTCCTTCATCGTGGATGTCACCGAAGATGACCGGATGGACGAATTGTCCACTTACGGCTACGCGATCGGCTACATCGGCTCGACGATCCCATTCATCATGGTGATGGCGGTCATCATGCTTTCGGATGCCGGAGTTCTTCCGTTTACAGGTTTTCAGGCGCCCAAGATCGGCTTTTTGATCACTGCGGTGTGGTGGCTGGCGTTTTCCATGCCGATGATTCGGAATGTGAGGCAGGTGCATGGGATTCCGCGGGAGAAGCAAGTCATCCGCAAGAGCTTTGCAAGGCTTCGCTCGACATTCCGCGACATCAAGACATACAAGCCGGCATTCATCTTTTTGATCGCATATTTCTTTTACATCGACGGCGTCGACACCATCATCAAGATGGCGTCTTCTTACGGTTCGGATCTCGGGATCGACAACACCTCGCTGTTGGTCATCTTGCTGGTGTCTCAGTTTGTCGCGTTTCCTTCGGCGATCGCCTACGGCAAATTGGCGAAACGATTTACCGGAAAGACGATGATTTATGTCGCCATCGTCGGTTACACGGCGATCTGCATCTATGCCGCTTATATGCGCAGTGTGGTCGACTTTTGGATTCTCGCGGTGGTCGTCGGCTTGTTCCAAGGCGGGATACAGGCAATTTCGCGCTCTTATTTTGCCAAGCTGATTCCGAAGCATAAGGCGAACGAATTTTTTGGTTTCTTTAACATCTTCGGCAAGTTTGCCGCGATTATGGGACCGTCGCTGATGGGGGGCGTGGCATTGCTCACCGGCAAGTCCTCGTACGGTGCGATGAGCCTCGTGATCCTCTTCGTGCTCGGCGGACTCATCCTCATGAAAGTAAAACCGACTGGAACGACGGAAAGCAAATGAAACAAGACAAGTCAGGTTTCGATCGATTTTCCGACTCCGATGTGCGGGAGATCGAAGAAAGGATTCAATACCGCTTTTGCGACCGAGGGCTTTTGGAGATGGCGTTCACCCACAAATCTTGTGGAGAGGGCGACGCGGACAACCAGAGTCTGGAGTTTCTGGGAGACTCCGTCCTCGGTTTTTTAATCGCGTCTGAAATATACA
>JAUMWO010000186.1 GCA_030529605.1 Bacillota bacterium
ACAACCCTTGAGTTCCGCCTGAATCATAGTCGGCGCTTTTTCACGGAACTTATAGTAAATCTTGTGTTCAATGCTCGCCCAAAAATCCATCGCGATCGTCCGCAGCTGAATCTCCACTCGAACCCTCTCGACGCTCTTGCTCAAATAGACCGGATAGGAGATGTGTACATGCAGACTTTTGTAGCCGTTCGGCTTGGGATACTTGATGTAATCTTTGACCTGCACCACTTCAAATTCAGGATGTTGCATAAAAATATCGAGCATCGTATAGATGTCGGCGGTAAAGGCACAGATGATTCGAATCCCCGCGATATCGAATACATGGTTCTTCGCGTTCTCGATGGTGGGCTCCAAGCCGATGCGCTCGAGCTTTTCGATGATGCTCGACGGTTTTTTGACGCGATAGCGAATGTGTTCAATCGGGTTATAGTCCTGAATGAGACGAAATTCTTCATCCAGATTGCTCAATTTTACGCGCAATTCATCGATTGCGAATTGGTGGACCAGCAGTAGATTTTGCCAAGGCTCCATTCCGTCGGTAATCAAGGTTTCCAAAGTCTCACCCTCATAGTGTTATTCCTAAGCTCAGTCTAAATTTTTCCCTCAAAAATGTCAAACACGGTCGGCGGATCCACGCCTGAGCACACAGATCGCTTCGATCCCGCTCGTCATCGGAAACATGTCACACAGATCGACCCGATCCGTCTCGTAACCTTGCGCTTCGAACTGTTCGAGATCCTGCTTCAGAGTGACCGGATTGCACGAGATGTAGAGTATCGCGGGAATACCAAATGCGGCGATCCGATCGATCGCTTTGAAGCCGATGCCCGCGCGCGGTGGATCCACCACGACAAAGTCCGGCCGGAAGGTTTGTCGATTGAGCACATCGAACACATCGCCGGCGATGAACTCCGCTTCGATGCCGTTGCGCTTCGCGTTCTCGCGCGCCGAAACGATCGCCGATTCGACGATGTCGACGCCGATCACTCGCAGATTTCGAAAACGAGCCGCCGCGATCTGACCGATGGTCCCCGTGCCGCAAAACAAGTCCAGAAAAAGACCCGGTTCGCGGCGCTCGGATATCCGCGCCACTTCGTCCAAACGATGCAAAGCCTGACGGTACAAACGCTCCGCTCCGAGGGAATTCGTCTGGAAAAAATCACCGATCGAAAGCGAGAACGCGATGCCCAAGATCCGCTCCACGATGCGATTCTCACCGTACAGCACTTCCGCCGCTCCGGCAGACACATCCGCGATTCCGTCGTTGCGAATCCAGACGACGCCCGCGATCCGGCCGCTCAAAGGAAGCGCGAGCAACATCCGACAAAACCCCTCGCGATCGAAGCGCGGATCGCTCGCCGCCGACAGTCCGATGAGCAAGTCGCCGGAAGCTTCCGAGCGGCGCACGACGAGATGCCGATAAAAACCCGACTTATCGCCGGATTTTTGATACAAGCCGAATCCCGAGGATTTGGCGTACTCCAGCACAGCACTGCGAATGAGTTCAAAATCCGGATGTGTGAGCCGGCAGCCCGGGACGGAGACGACATCATGATGCCGCCCGATGCGATGCATTCCCAGAGTCATCTCCCCGCCCTTGGAGAGATCGCCGAAGGAGTATTCCATTTTGTTGCGATACGCGGTGGAAGCAGGACTTGGAATCACTTCGCCGATCTCTTTTCCAAGCAGATCACGCACCATCTCG
>JAUMWO010000187.1 GCA_030529605.1 Bacillota bacterium
CTCCTCTACCCGATGCGATATCCGATGCCCCGAATGGTGCGGATATACGCTCTGTCCGTTTCAATCTTTCGCCGTAAATTCCGTCTGTGCACATCGATGGTCCGCAGATCCTGCGACTGGAGCTCCGAATCGAAAGACGGATTGATCGCGCGAAACAGCTCCTCGCGCGTCGACACGCGGTTTTGGTGGCGCATCATATGAAAAAGGATCAAAAACTCCGATCGCGTCAATTCGATCGACCGATCCGCGGCGGTGCAAGTAAAAGCATCGGGATCCAAGACGAGATCTTCATACTGAATGGTCCCCACCATCGGCATCGCTGCCGTGGTAATTTTCGGGCGCTCCACCACCCGCCGGAGCAGCGACTGGATGCGCGCCTGCAGTTCGTGAATCCGAAACGGTTTGGTCACATAGTCGTCCGCGCCCGCAGAGAGGCCGCGTATGATGTCCTCTTCCTCTCCGAGCGCAGAAAGCACAATGATCGGAACATCATGCGTCGCGTTGTTTTTGCGAAGCATCTCACAAATGCTCATTCCATCCAGATCGGGAAGCATACGGTCGAGAAGGATCAGATCGGGTGAAAAATTGGCGACCGACGCGATCGCTTCGAGTCCCGTCTCGGCGGCACGCACATCATATCCCTGAAGTTCCAGCGTCATCAAAAGAAGCTCTCGGATCCCTTTCTCGTCCTCGATCACCAGAATTCGTTTTGCCACCTCGCCTCCCTATGGAAAAGCCACCGATAAACGGTGGCTTCGCTTATTCTTTCACAATGACGCTCACGATGCCGTCGACCTTCCGAATGTTGCCGCTAAACATTTCAATGGCGGCGTTACTCGGTGCCTTTACCGTCAACACTACATTGATGAGGGATCCTTCTCCCTCTCGCACCGAGGAACCGTCGATTCCTCGGATCATAATATCTTTGATCAAAATTTTGTGGAGCCCCAGAACCGTTCCGATCTTACCGATCATCTCCGGTTTGTCTTCGACGACGGCCTCGATGATGCGATAGCTTTTCGGAAGAAGTTTCTTCTCAAGGCGCCCGAGCGTCACCAAGGTAATGATCACTATCAAGCCGGTGACCGCTCCTCCGATGTAATACCCTGCACCGATCGCCAGACCGATCCCAGCGCTGACCCAGAGGCTCGCTGCGGTCGTGAGACCATTGATGCTGTTGCCGTTGCGCATAATGGTCCCGGCACCGAGAAAACCGATGCCGCTCACGACTTGAGCCGCCAGACGCGCCGGATCGCCCCTGCCGATGAATGCCTCCGACGAGATCAGCATGATGAGCGCTGAGCCCAGCGAAACAAGCACATGCGTGCGAAGCCCCGCCGGGCGGTTGTGCACTTCACGCTCCATGCCGATCGCCCCTCCGATCGCTGCAGAAAGCAACAATCGAAGTACCGTCTCAGCTACACTGATCATACGCGCCTCCTATTCGGAGTGGGTCGAACGCGACGAGGATTTCTTGCGCAGGATGCCCATCCACTTTCCGCGCTTGCCGATGATGGTCATGATGACCGGCGTCAAGAGCGAGAGAGCCGAGATCCCGATCAGTGCAAAGGAGATCGGGCTATTGAAGAGCGCCAAGATATTTCCTTTGCTCATGATGAGCGTACGTCGCAATCCCTCTTCCCCGATCGGACCGAGGATCAGA
>JAUMWO010000188.1 GCA_030529605.1 Bacillota bacterium
CGGTATGCTGCTGTTTATCACGGCTGGAATCTCAAATACACCGCTTAAGGACATCATGCGGGAGATCAAATGGCCGATTTTGGCGATGCTTGTCGTCCTTGTGGTAATCACCTTTGTGCCGGATGTCGTGCTCTTTTTGCCACGATTCTTCGGTATGATTAAGTAAGGAGTACGTATGAAAACAAATTATCACGGTGTGTGGCCGACCATGGTCACCGCCTTTCACGAAGACGGATCGCTGGACATCGATGGGAACAAAGCGATCACGGAGTATTTGATCCGGATGGGTAGTGATGGACTGTTTGCGGTCTGTCAATCGTCGGAAATGTTTTTTCTCTCCACGGAAGAAAAGGTCGCTCTCGCCAAGGCGGTCATCGAAGCGGCGGACGGGCGTGTCCCGGTGATCGCTTCCGGTCATACCTCCGATCGTCTCGAGGATCAGATCGCTGAGCTGCGAGCAATCGCGGATACGGGCTGTGCTGCGGTCATTCTCGTCAGCAACCGCCTGGCGGCCGAAGGAGAGAGCTCCGAAGTATTCCTCACCAATCTCAAGCGCATCCTCGATGCGTTGCCGGATGTCGTGTTTGGAATCTATGAATGTCCATATCCGTATCGTCGACTGCTCACCGACGACGAACTGCGTTTCTGTGCCGCATCCAATCGCATCATCTTCCTCAAGGACGTCAGCTGCGATGCGGAGATCGAAGCGCGCCGTGTCAAAGTCGTAGAAGGCACTGATCTCAAATTGTTCAATGCGAATACGGAGACCGTGCTCGCATCGCTCCGCGCGGGATATCACGGTTATAACGGCGTCATGGGCAATTTTCACATCGATTTGTATCGTTGGCTCAATCGTCACTTCGACAAAGCGCCGCAGTTTGCAGAGCAATTGCAGCGCGAACTGACGCGGGAAGCGTTGATTGAGACGGACGGCTACCCGATCAATGCGAAATACCATATGCAGCGCGCGGGCGTTCCGATCACCTTGGCGTCTCGTCGGATGAAGGCGGAGGCGTTTGGTCCCGCTCAGCGCGAAAAGGTTCATGCGCTGGAAGCATGGGAAGCGAAGATGCGCGAAACGATCGAGCGGAATGCATGTCCGCATGCGAAAGGGTAGGGTCGGTATGTCGACGCAACATTGTGATATCGAAGCGAGCGTCAAACAGGCGATCCGGTCGGAGCGCGACGCGGTCGACGCGTTGCTGCGATACGCCGGGAATGATTATGCCGCAGTGGTTGAAGCGATCCTGGAGTCCGACGGTCGGTTGATATTTTTCGGTGTCGGCAAGTCGGGCCACATCGGCAAGAAACTCGCTGCAACCTTTGCCAGCACCGGAACTCCCAGCTTCTTTGTGCACGCGACCGAAGCGCTTCACGGCGACCTCGGAATGATTCGGAGCGACGACATCGTCTGCATGATTTCCAACAGCGGTACAACGCGGGAAGTGCTGGACGCACTGCCGACGCTGCAGGCATTGGGCTGTAAACGCATCGCTCTCACGTCCGATGTGGATTCGCCTCTCGCTGCCGGCTGCGATTTGTCCCTGACATATCCCAAGCCGGTCGAATCGGATCATTTGAATCTGGCGCCGACCGCTTCGTCGACCGTGACCTTGGTCCTCGGCGATG
>JAUMWO010000189.1 GCA_030529605.1 Bacillota bacterium
TGGAATGGACCGACGAGGACATCAAGATGGCCGAGCGCTTGGCGCAGGCTGTCAAGGATGAAACCCCGGATGTTTTCGATCGCGTTCTGGCGAAAATCGATGCGATCGAAGCACAGGCAGCAGATGCTCCTGCCGTGACGTCCGCACAAACTGCCGCGCGACCGGCGGTACAGCCTACCGCGCCAACTGCCGCGCAACCGGTCGTGCTGAAGAAGCAACCGAAACCGCAAACGCAACCGCAACAGAATCCGCGGCAGAAGTCTCAGCAGAAGCATCCGAAGCAAAGGCATCTCCTGCCGCGTCTCGTCGGATTGGTCGCATCCTTGGTTCTGGTGATTGCGGGAAGCTTCCACTTTTATCAAAACATTGCCGTTGCGAGCGTTGTCGCCCTCGATGTCAACCCGTCGATTGAGATTCGCATCAACCGCGGACATCGTGTCCTCGAAGTCAGCGCGCTCAATCCGGATGGACAGAAGGTGATCGGTGAAATGGAGCTCAAAGGTACCGCGGTCGAAGTCGCAGTCAATGCCGTACTCGGTTCGATGCTCCGTCTGGGTTACGATCCCGAGACTATTCTGCTCACCGTCATCGACAACGACCAAGTCAACCGTCAACAATTGGAAACCAAACTTTCGCAAGTGACGGAAGTCGGTGATTCCGGTTTGATCCTCCAAGGGTTTGCAGGCAAAGGGGATTCGAGCAATACCTTAGCCGAAAAGCTCGGTGTCTCTCCTGCCAAAGCGCATTTCATCGATGCCATCTCGCGGGAGTATCCGCAGGTGAGTGTCGAGGAACTGGCACAGCTCAACATCACGCAACTGACCTACATCATTCAAGAAAATCAGATTCAGCTTGAGGAGACCGATATCGTCCAGGCGCCGAAACCGCGCCGCGATGATGACATCGACGATGTGGACGATCTGCTCGATCCGGACGATCGCGATGATCGCGACGACGATGATCGCCACAACCAAGGCAACAGCGGTCCGGAGACTTCGACCGGTTCCCATGCGTCGACCGTACCGAGCAGCAATCTGCCGAGCGGCGGCGAGTTGACTCGCGAACAAGCTCTCGCAATCGCTCTCGCCGATGCGGGAAGCCCGGCATCCTATCACGATCTCAAGATCGAGCGCGACTATGAGAACGGATTCTTGGTCTACGACATTCAATTCGATGCCAATGGCTACGAATACGATTACGACATCGATGTGTCGACCGGAGCGATCCGAAAGAAACAAGTCGAGCGTGACGACGATGTCCATACGCCGCTTCCGACCAATGCGCAGCAGCCGGTGACCCAGCCGACGCCGGCTCCAACTCAAACCCCGGCGCCTACAACCCAACCGTCGCCAAATGCACCGTCGCAGGGTGCGGAGATCTCGAGGGATCAAGCCCTCGCGATCGCCCTCGCGGATGCCGGCAATCCGGCTTCCTACTACGACCTCAAGATCGAGCGAGACACCGAAGACGGTTTCCAGGTCTATGAAGTTCACTTTGACGTCGCCGGCGTCGAATACGAGTACGACATCGACCTCTACACCGGAGCGATCCGCAAGAAAAGTGTCGACCGCGATTGATTGTCGTCCGCGATCG
>JAUMWO010000021.1 GCA_030529605.1 Bacillota bacterium
ATAATGCTCTCTATTTTTTTATCTACTTGGTCTCACATCTATTGTATCTATACAAAGTGCGAAGCCCGAGCGTTTCGAGACAATGGTTTTAGGCAGTATGTTAGAATAAGTTGAAAGAACATGAAAACGAGCGCCTTGACGCTCTGAATTCGCATTGTCGTCATGCCTTGGCTTACGGACGGCACGTGCATCCGGAGGATTTTCCATTTAACCGGTTCAGGATCACTTCATATCGTCGTTTTGTTTGTGATCCCGGATACGCTTGGCCAGAAATGGGACATAAAATACCGAAAAAGAAATGCTGTCGTGAATCGGGAGGATCATTGGAATAAAGGAGTCAAAACATGATGGCAAGGATGATAAATAAAAAGAGACAGACGGACCGGCAGCGGGTCGTGCTTGTACTTTTGTTCGTTTTACTTTTACTTTGCGGCTGTCAGGAACGGAGGGAGAAACCGTCGGATACGACCATAGGAGAAAGCGAGATGAATGTATACGATGTCATCAAAGCAAAGGCACAGAAACCGTATGCGGTGACGACAGTGCTGAAAGAAAATAGTGCCGTCAACCCGGATACCGGAACCGGTATCTATGTAAGATATACGGTGCTCACCGTCACGGATGATGCTCCGGAAACATTCAAGAATGCGATCGCCGCGTGCAACCGACGGGCAGAGGAAGCGGCAGAGAAACGCTTGCAGTCGATATCTTCGCAGCTTTCCGCCGCCGTGCTGCAGAAAAAAACCGAAGACTATCGCTTTGATACCTACGCCTATATTGTGGCGGTCTCCAGGGCGGATTCTACCGCCTTTAGTATTTTAGAGACCGAGTATGAGGCAGTTTTTGGAGATGCCTGGTATGGTAAGAAAGTCATTTATCAACTCAATGGACGAACGTTTGATACGGCAAGCGGAAAAGAAATCCGTCTTTCCGAGCTTGTCGCTGACGAAAACGTCATCGACGAAAGATTGAAACAGGCTCTGCAAACTCAATACGGAATAAGCGGGCTGGCCGGCATAGAGTCTTCGGACTATGCTTGGACGGCGGATGCTCTCGGCATAAGGTTTTTTTTCCGTTCGAACGCGGCAGCTAAGAAAAAACACGAAGAAATGGGAGATTCTTCTAATAAAGTCATTACGGTAGCCTTTCCGTATGACTCCTTCGACGGGTGGGCGGCAGCAGCGCTTGCAAAAGTGCCGGAAGATTACATTGCAAGACTGGACCGTGAAAATATTTACGAACTGCCCCATGGTGATTTATCTGTCATACTTACAAAACGAGACAATGAGATCGTTATCCGCATGATCCCGGACGAAGGGGAGGAACGCAGTCTGCGCATAGAGCATGCAGACGAAAAGTCCGATTTTTATATCATACGAAGTCTCGGCGGCTTTTATCTTTTCCGAGAATTCATCCCCTATGAGGAAGGCTTTATCTATGATTTTTCAAACCCTGACGGAGGTTTTGGGCAGTTTCATTCCCGTGTTTCTCAATATTTTGACAGTTTTATGAGCGAGATTGGGCTGGCACTTCCCTACAATCCTTTCTGCGTACGCATGAGCGAGATTCGCAGGTATTTGGGAGAACGAAGTGAGGATGGAATAAGAAGCCCGGAGGACTCTTCTTTTGTTCCGGGTGGTC
The DNA here is from genome assembly GCA_030529605.1 of Bacillota bacterium. GTDB lineage: Bacteria > Bacillota > Clostridia > Peptostreptococcales > Acidaminobacteraceae > JAUMWO01. The sequence continues at coordinate 1,642 of JAUMWO010000021.1, forward strand.
ATTATTATTTCCCTGACAAGACGGAGGGCTATTATAAGCGTTTTGTGCTGATTGACGGTGTGCTGCAGATTGACACATACAATACGGCTTGCAGGCTGCTGGAAGATATGACCGCTGTGGAGATCGATGAGCAAGGCAAAGAGCTTGGCAATATCACGATAAAAGCGGGATCGGCAATCGTCTTTGAGTCTGCCCTTGGTGAATCGAAGAAATATCAGACTTCCTCGCAGCGATGGGATCAGGTAAGCGGATATATCTATGATTGCCGCCTTGCAGACGGAAGAAAGGTTCGTATTGCTTCGGAACACGAAGGTGAAGTATTTGTAAACGGAGCATATTTTCACCGTTTTTCTCAGCCGATCTCTCTGGCGGAAGCGCATCTCGACGTCATCCCGCCCGAGGCGGAAGGATTTACCGTTCGCATAGGGAAGAAGGACTATCCGGTTATTCGGGATGATTCAAAAGCCGATCATTACGGAGAAGAAATCGACTTTGGAGACGATGTCTGGTGGCAGGTCGAAGAATATGCAGGGCAATACGAGATAAGCGATGAAGACCTTGTTGGGATGAAGAATGGCTCGAACTTTAACCGACAAATCGAAAAAAAAGATGCTTTGCTTACGATAAGCGAAGATGGCAAGGTGCGTTTTGAATACTGCGGCAAGGTTTACGAAGGGGAGCTGCCGAAGGAGCGTTATTACGGAGAGAATGTGACCATGGAACTGAAATCGGGGTACGAATCCCGGAGTTTTGAGATCATACTCCGCGATGCGGAGGTGCACGACGCACCATCCAAAATTAAATTCTATTCGGAAGGCATGCCGGCTACGAATACGCCTTCGGAACAACCGCCGCTTTCCGTCTATCTCACCAAACAATAAATACGCCCGGTTCAAAGCGTTCGGATGACGGATCGGAATAAAATTTACGGTGGAGGAAATTGAAGAAGCGATTCGATTTCAAGAGAAATATTTCAAGTCTCATGTTGAAATGTACTGATCTCCACTGCCATCGTGATTACCACCTCGCTGAGGAACTTCTGTTGGAATACAAAAAGGAGCGCCATTACGCTCCGAATTCGAGTTGCCTTGGATTGTAAGTATTCCTTCAGACCGGAATTTGTTTAGCGATCGGTCGTTTTACGAATTGCACTTCCGATCAAGTTTCCCACCAGGGAAAGGATGCCGTATATCAGGATATAAATGGCGGCACTTTCGTTGTAAAAGAGAAATATCGTAGGTGCAAACAGTAGCATAATGAGTAACAAGAAGAGCCAATGAAATGAATTTTTTAATCCATAAATCAACGAGATCAGGAAACAAGATGCCGGAATTACAATCAACAAAATTGTCATTCCACTCCCGGTATCCTTGATAAGGAACGGCAACAGGTAAAATACGAGAACGACAGCGATCAAATAAGGGATCATTTTTTTCAACGGTTTCATTTCTAACCTCCTTACATCGTTTCTATTTTCTATCCAAACAGGAGTCGTCCAAAAATCAAGGGTTGCTAGACTCAGAATCAGATTGTATTCAATCGTTACTGCCGGTGTTCCTGCTTACTTGCAAGGTTGACTAAATTTCAACTCAATTGTATGGCTTAAACATTCAAATGTCAATCGACAGCATCTGCGTTGCGCGGATGATCGCCGATTTGTTCGGCTTCTTTGGGCTGAAGTTTCCCTTGGCGCAGTTTGGCACGAATTCATCGGAATGTGATCCAATAGACGAAGACAAAGGAGGCGAGGAGGACAAGAGGAATCAGGAGGTTGAGGTAAGGCACGATCTTTGTAAAAAACAGCTCCAGCATGGTGTTCTCCTTTCCGTATTTGTGGATTTTCAAATTGAGTATAATTGTTTTTGTGATTTTTTTCAATCATGAACGTATGGGACGTGCGAATGCAATGTTGCCCGGTCGGCCTTGTATTTTGGCGAAATGGATTCGGATTGTGTTACAATGGGAAAGGTACACAAGGGGGAACAATGAAATTGCAGGTTTATTCGGACATCGCAAAGCTGAATGCGGTTTTGTTGCATCGTCCGGGCGAAGAAATCGAAAATTTGACGCCGAATACGATGGAGCGGCTGCTGTTCGACGACATTCCGTTCCTTGAGTCGGCACGGCGGGAGCATGATGCGTTTGCCAAGGTGTTGAAGGATTCCGGTGCGGAGGTGTTTTATCTCGAGGAGCTGATGGCGGAAGTTTTGGCACAACCGGGAATCAAAGAGAAATTTATCGCGGATTTTATGGCGGAGACGGGACTGGCTTCGCGGAGCATCGAGGAGCGTGTCGTCGAGTTTTATCATCAGTTTACGGACCCGCGTGCCTTGGTGGACAAGATGATGGCGGGGATCCGGAAGAGTGAGATCAAGCGTCCTTCGCGTATGAGTCTGTATGCGTTGGCATCGAATGACTATCCGCTCTATGTCGATCCGATGCCGAATCTGTATTTTACAAGGGATCCGTTTTCGACGGTGGGCAGGGGCATCGCGCTCAATCGCATGCATACGCCGACTCGCAATCGGGAAACCATTTTTGCAAAGTATATTTTTGAACACCATCCGTTGTTCCGAGACATGAAGGTTCCGTTCTGGTACGACCGCACTGATGAAACACCGATCGAGGGGGGAGACGTGCTCGTCTTGTCGCCGAAGGTCGTCGCGGTGGGGATCTCGGCGCGCACGAGTGCGGACTCGATCGAGCGTCTCGCGCAGCGGTTGTTTGCTTCCGAGGAATCGTTTGAAACGGTGCTCGCGTTTGATATCCCGAAGCGCCGCGCTTTTATGCATCTGGACACGGTCTTTACGATGATCGATCATCACATCTTCACCATTCATCCGGGGATCGAGGCACCGCTCAGCGTGTTTGCTCTCAACAAAACGGGGGTGGGGACTTTCGATATCACGCATGAGACGGGGGCGCTCGACCGCATCCTCGCACATTATCTCGGAGTGCCGGAAGTGCTTCTGATCCGCTGTGGTGGCGGGCTGGGTATCGCGGCGGATCGGGAGCAGTGGAACGACGGTTCGAATACACTTGCGATTGCTCCGGGCGAGGTGGTGGTCTATGATCGCAACCATGTGACCAATCGCATTTTGCGGGATTACGGCATCAAACTGCATGAAATCCCGTCGGCGGAACTGTCCCGCGGACGAGGCGGTCCGCGCTGCATGTCGATGGCGCTGTCCAGGGGCTAGTACAGCGCGCAATCGGATCTGCAATTTCCGGGGCACGACCCCGATCAAATTTCAATATGCTATGGAGGAAACAATGCCAATCAATCTGAGAGGAAGACACCTGCTCACACTCAAGGACTTTACACCGCAAGAGATCCAGTATCTGCTCGATCTTTCGATGAACCTCAAAGAGAAGAAGCGTGCGGGGATCCGCGGCAATCTGCTCGAGCGAAAGAACATCTGCCTGCTGTTTGAAAAGACCTCGACGCGAACGCGCTGCGCATTTGAAGTGGCGGCATTCGACGAGGGAGCGAGCGTCACCTTCTTGACGAACTCGCAAATGGGCAAGAAGGAGAGCATCGAGGACACGGCGAAGGTACTCGGACGGTTCTACGACGGAATCGAGTTCCGCGGCTTTGAACAAAAGACGGTCGAGGCACTCGCGGAACACGCGGGAGTGCCGATTTGGAACGGTTTGACCGATATGTATCATCCGACGCAGATCCTCGCGGACTTCCTCACCATCAAGGAGCATGTCAACAAGCCTCTCAATAAGGTGAAATTTGTTTATGCGGGCGATGCGCGCAACAATATGGGAAATTCTCTGATGATCGGCGCGGCGAAGATGGGCATGCATTTCGTTGCGCTCGCTCCGAAGTCGCTCTGGCCATCCGAGTCACTCGTCGCCGAGATGCAGGAGGTCGCGAAGGAAACGGGAGCGAAGCTCGAGTTCAGTGAGGACATCGCAGCGGTCGAGGGTGCGGATGTCATCTACACGGATGTCTGGGTATCGATGGGTGAGGAACATCTCTTCGAAGAACGCATCAAACTGCTCATGCCGTATCAAGTCAACATGGAGATGATCCGACGCACGAACAATCCGGAAGTCAAGTTTATGCACTGTCTCCCGGCGTTCCACGACCGTATGACGGAAGTGGGCGAGCAGATTTTCCAGAAGCACGGAGTTTCGGAGATGGAGGTGACGGACGAAGTGTTCCGCAGTCGTCATTCCGTCGTCTTTGACGAAGCGGAAAACCGCATGCACACGATCAAGGCTGTGATGGTGGCGACCATCGGCAATCTGTAGGCGAGGTGCGTTTTGAGTAAAAAAATCGTTGTAGCGCTCGGCGGGAACGCGCTCGGCAACACGCCGGCGGAGCAGCTCCATCTCGTGCGACAGACCGCAAAACCGATCGTCGACCTCATCGCGGCAGGCAATCAGGTGATTCTCGCGCATGGCAACGGACCGCAGGTCGGTATGATCAATCTGGCGATGACGACGGCTTCCGAATCGCCGGTCGCAACGCCGGAAATGCCCTTCCCGGAATGCGGAGCGATGAGCCAGGGTTATATCGGCTACCATCTGCAAAACGCGATTCGGGAGGAACTGCTGTCGCGCGGCATCGATCGTCCGGTCGCGACGGTGGTCACACAGGTGGTCGTCGATCGCGACGATCCGGCGTTCGACAAGCCGACCAAGCCGATCGGCAGCTTCTATACGAAGGAGCAGGCCGACCACATCGCGATGGAGAAGGGATATCTGTTCAAAGAGGATGCCGGCCGCGGGTATCGCCGCGTCGTCGCTTCCCCTCTCCCGATCGACGTCGTCGAGAAGGAGACGGTATCGACTCTGGTCGCTGCCGGTCAGGTCGTGATCACGGTCGGAGGCGGAGGAATCCCGGTTTACCGGGATGGCAATGCGTTGGTCGGAGTGCCTGCCGTCATCGACAAGGATTTTGCTTCGGCAAAGCTCGCCGAACTGGTGGATGCGGATGATTTGATCATCCTCACGGCGGTCGAAAAGATCGCGATTCGATTCGGAAAACCGGATGTTTGCTGGCTCGACACGCTCCGTATCGAAGAGGCGGAGCGCTACATCGCGGACGGTGAATTTGCTCCGGGGAGCATGCTCCCGAAGGTGCAGGCGGCACTGCGCTTTGCCGGTTCCAAGCCGGGGCGTCGGGCGCTGATCACCTCGCTGGAAAAAGCGAAGGACGGCATCGAAGGCAAGACGGGAACTGTGATTCAGAACAAATAACATCGAAAAAAAGCGGCTCGTATCCCCGAGGGACGAGCCGCTTTCGCTTTTCTAATGTCGTAGACCGATCAGGCTACGGAGCCAGGAGCCGAACTGGGTCAGTACATTGGTGAGTGCACCGAGGGTGTCGGTCAGGATCAGGATTCCGAAGATCAGCATGATCACGCCGCCGACGCGGTTGACGGTGACTGCGTGCTTGGAGAGCCGGGAGAGGTTGCTCTCGAAGGCCGTCAGGAAGATGTAGGTCAGCAGGAAGGGGATCGCGAGTCCCATCGAGTAGACGAAGAGGAGGAACATGCCCTGCCCGACATTGCTCGAAACGGCTGCGGTCGATGCGAGAATCGCGCCGAGGATCGGGCCGAAGCAAGGTGTCCAGCCGAAGGCGAATGCCATCCCCATACCGAAGGAGGATGCGCCGCGGAACTTACGGTGATCGCGCGTCAGGAAGTTGAGTTTCAGGATGCCGAGCATGTTGAGGGCGAAGAAGACGATGAAGGCGCCGGCGATTTTGGAGAGAATCGCCTTGTTGCGCGCCAGGAATTGACCGATAAAGGAAGCGGAGAACCCGAGCAGCATGAAGACGAGGGTGAATCCGGCGATGAAGCCGATCGCGCGGATCAGGCCGCTGCGGAAGACCCGTTGTTTCATCGCTTTTTGTGTCGCGGCATCGCGTGCCTGCTCGTCGGTCGTGTCGGCAGTCGCCGCACTCGCTTCTTTCCCCATCGCGCTTTGCAGGTACATGATATACGCCGGCATCATCGGCAGAAGGCAGGGCGAGAAGAAGGAAAAAATCCCTGCGATGAAGGCCGTCCAGACACTCGGTGTATTTTGAATCAGTGGCATAAACACTCCTTGTTAAAAAAATGAATATCTTGGAGAACCCATTATACCATCGATCCCGAACTTTTCACGCAACAAAATCGTAATGGTACGGGCTAGGGGAAAAGAGTATAATGAAATCAAGCAAATAGAATCCCAGAGGAAATCATCATGATAAAGTTACACAATGTCAACCTGGAGTACTCGGAAGGTGCGCGTGCCCTCGTTGACATCAATCTTGAAATCAAGCGAGGAGAAATGGTCTTTCTCGTCGGGGCGTCCGGCGCCGGAAAGTCCAGTTTGATTAAATCCATTTTGAGAGAAGTGAACGTCGACTCGGGGCGGGTGATCGTCGACAACCAAGACATCACTCGCCTTCATCGTCGTGAGATCCCGGCGCTTCGCCGCAAGATCGGCGTGGTGTTCCAGGACTTTCGCCTGCTTCCGCGCAAGACCGTGTTTGAAAATGTCGCCTACGCGATGGAAATCACCGGAGCGAGCAACAAGCTGATCAAGAACAATGTCCCGATCGCTCTGCGTCTCGTCGGTCTCGAGGACAAGGCGGACTATTATCCCGGCAAGCTGTCGGGCGGAGAGGCGCAACGCGTTTCGATCGCGCGCTCCATGGTCAACAATCCTAAGATCCTGATCGCCGACGAGCCGACCGGAAACCTGGATCCCAAGACATCCAAGGAGATCATCCGCATCCTGCAGGTGCTCAACGCCCGCGGGACGACCGTGCTCGTGATCACGCATGACTACTATGTGCTTGAAATGAACAAGCAACGGGTGATCGAGATGGCGGAAGGCCGCATCATCCGCGACGAGCGACGAGGAGGTACGCCGAATGTTTAGACCGCTCAAAGGGATCGGACAGGCTCTGGTCAATATGTGGCGCAACAAACTCGTCAGTTTTCTCGCCATCGTATCGGTGACCGCTTCGCTGACCATCCTTGGCCTCGTGTTTTCGCTCGTGCTCAACATCAACTCCATCGCTTCGTCCGCGAAGGATCAGTTTGACACGGTGACCGTCTTCCTCAAGGACGGTCTGCCGACCAAGCAGGTGCAGTCGATGATCTACGAGATGGAGGAGACACCGGGCGTGCTTCGCGTCAGTTATGAGAGCAAAGAAGAAGCGCTCCGCAATCTCAAGTTCCAATGGAAGGAGAATGCGTATCTGCTCGAAGGGCTCGAGGTGAACCCGCTGCCGACATCGCTGATCGTCACGATCAAGGATCTGCATCGCTCGGACGAGATCGTCGCCAAGGCGGAGAGTCTGCCCGGCGTCGAGGAAGTGCGTTCCTATCAGGAAGTGATTGACCAACTCTTGTCGATCACCAACGGTCTTCGAAAGAGCGGATCGGTCATCATCTTCATCCTCATCGGTGTCTCGACCGTCCTGATCCACAACGCGATCCGCATGGCGGTCAACTCGCGCGAGCATGAAATCCGCATCATGAAATACATCGGAGCGACCAATTGGTACATCCGTTGGCCGTTTATCATCGAAGGAGTGCTGTTCGGGCTGATCGGCGCCGGCGTCTCGGCGGTGATCATGTACTTCGGCTATTCCTATGTGTTTGAAGCGATTCAGTCGAAATTTTTCGTGATTCTGTCGGCATACATCGTGCGTCCGGAGCTGGTGATGTCCGACGTGATCTTCCTCTTCCTGGTGATCGGGGCATGCATCGGTGCATTGGGAAGCCTGATTTCGACGCGTAAGCCGCTCAATGTCTAAGGAGGTTCCTATGAAGCATCCGACGATCCGAATCCTCCCTTTCGTGCTTGCTCTTCTCGTGCTGCTCGCCGCGCTGTTCCCGTCACAATCCTTTGCGAACGACGAGATCAAGAAGAAGGAACGCGAGCTTGAGGAATACAAGCAGCAGCTCAAAGTGCTGCAGGAAAAACTGAGCGACAACGAATTTCTCCGCCACGAGACCAACAAGCGCATCTCGGAGACCAATCTCCAGATTCAAGTCCTGGAGAGCGAGATCGACCTCGTATCCGCACAGATTCGTGAGACGGAAGACGCCATTCTCGTCAAGACCGAAGAGCTGAAACAGGCGGAAGCCGCGCTCGACGAGAAGAAGGAACTCCTCAACGACCGTCTGCGCGTCATGTATAAGACCGGCTATGTCGGTTATGCGGAAGTGCTGTTCGGTGCGGAGTCCTTCCACGATCTGCTCTCTCGCGTGGACATGCTCCAGCGCATCCTCGATCACGACCAACAACTCGTCCTGACGCTCAAACAGCATCGTGATTTGATCGAAGTCAAGAAGAAGGAACTGGAAGAAAAAAAGACCGAGCTCGCCGATCTGGTCCGCGAGAAGCTCGCGAAACAGGACGACCTCAAGGTCGTCGTCGCAACGCTTTCCGAGTACACCGAAGAACTGTTGCACAACGCGGCGGCTCTGAAGGAGCAGGAAGAAAAGTTGGTCGAAGAGTCCGAACAGGTGGCGCGCGATATTCAGAACATGAAATTGCGTGCGCAATATGTCGGCGGGGAACTGCAGTGGCCGGTGCCGGGATGGTATTCGCTCTCGGACGACTACGGCATGCGGATTCATCCGATCACGGGCCGTCAGGGGATGCACACGGGGATCGATATCCCGGCGAACATGCGGGAGACCATCGTCGCGTCGCAGTCCGGTACCGTGCTCGAAGCCAAATGGCGGGGTACATACGGCATCGCCGTCGTCATCGACCATGGAGGCGGCATTGCGACCCTGTATGCGCATCTCGACGAGGCCTTGGTGAGCGCCGGGGATGTGGTCGAGGTCGGTCAGCGCATCGGGCTGATCGGCAGCACCGGATATTCCACCGGGCCGCATCTGCACTTTGAAGTGCGCAAGGACGGCAAGCATGTCGATCCGAAACCTTATGTGATGAACAACCGATAAAAACCGATCGAATACGGTTAGTAAATCGAATAGAACACCGAAAGAACCGATCAGGATGATTTGAAGGACTGAACTATGAAAAAGATTACCGTCGGGCTGCTTTGCCTCTTTCTCGTGATTACCACGGCGTTGACCACTTTTTTTGTCACGACGACCATTCTCGTGCAGGGGGAGCAAAAGCTTGTGACCGAGTCGCGGGAGCTGCAGGCAAAATACCAGGATCTCGAAGATCTGAAACGCTACATTCGAGAGAATTACTACAAGGAAGTCAGCGACGAAATGCTGATGGAGGGCGCAAAGAAGGGGTTGTTCCAGATCCTCGGCGACCCGTATTCCGTGTTTATGAATGAGGAGGAGTTCAAATCCTTCGTCGAATCGTCGTCGGGCCGTTTCCCGGGCATCGGCGTCCACATCACTCCGAATCCGGAGCGCGGCATCGAGATCATCGCGCCGATCGAGGATACTCCGGCATTTGCAGCCGGTCTCAAGCCTCTGGATATCATTCGTGCGGTCAACGGTGTGCCGTATACGCATGCTGAGATGGATGTCGCGATCAAGCAGATCAAGGGCGAACCGGGCACCGATGTCACGCTGACCATCTACCGCAAAGAGACGGAAGAGACCTTCGATGTCGTGATCACGCGGGCTTGGATCGATGTCAAAGTCGTCAAGTCGCGTATGATCGAGGACGGCATCGGGTATCTGAAGCTGACCAGCTTTGACAACGGCTCCGCGGCGGAGTTCCGGGCTCATTTTGAAGGCCTGCTGGAGCAGGGCGCCAAGGGTGTGGTCATCGACCTGCGGAACAATCCCGGCGGCAGTCTCAACCAATGCGTGGAAATCGCGGACTATCTGCTTCCGAAGGGACTGATCGTCTACACCGAGGGCAGGACACCGGACACCAACAACAAATACTATTCCGACGCGCAGCATGTGGAAGCGGAGATCGTCCTCCTCGTCAACGAGGGATCCGCATCCGCTTCCGAAATCGTAACGGGCGCGGTCAAGGACCATGGCCGCGGCAAGATCATCGGCACCAAGACCTTCGGAAAGGGCATCGTGCAGACCTATCGTCCGTTCGGTAACTCCGGGCTCAAGCTCACGACCTCCGAATACTTCACGCCGAACGGAATCAACATCCACGGTCTCGGCATCGAGGCGGACATTGTCGTGGAGGCGTCGGAAGCGTTCAAGACGACGCGGGAGCCGAAGGACGAGGACGACAACCAGCTCCAGCGCGCTCTGGAAGAACTCAGACAGCAGATCCGTTAGGAGGACCTATGAAAATCGACATGGATTCGTATCGAGCCGGTGTGGAACGCATTCAGGGAAAAAGTGCAACGATCGGCAAGGCCGTCGAGCGTCTCGATTTCACGGTCAGGGATCCGCGCGCTGCTCGTTTCATCCGATCCGTCTTGGTACTGGCGATGCCGGCCATCGTCGTGATTCTGGTGCTGATCGCACTCATCGTCGGATTGCATTTCTGGTGATCGCGAAAACGAAATTTCAAGCTGCTGCGGATACGCAGCAGCTTTTTCTCTCTTGAATCCCCGCATTCAAAGTGCTAGTATAATAGAACAAATGTTCGAGCGGAGTGTTTATGCCAGAGTTTCAGGTTGTCAGTGAATTTCAACCGACGGGAGATCAACCGGCGGCGATTGAAGCGCTTGCGAGCGCGATCGAGAGCGGGCAGCGGAGCAACATCCTGCTCGGGGTCACCGGATCGGGAAAGACATTTACGGTCGCGAAGGTGATCGAAAAGGTACAGCGTCCGACGCTGGTCATCGCGCACAATAAAATCCTCGCAGCGCAGCTTGCGTCGGAATTTAAGGCGTTTTTTCCGAACAATGCCGTCGAGTTCTTTGTCTCGTATTACGACTATTACCAACCGGAAGCCTATGTCGCGCATACGGATACCTACATCGAGAAGGATTCCGCGATCAACGATGAGATCGATAAACTTCGACACTCGGCGACTTCGGCGCTCTTTGAGCGGCGCGACGTGATCATCGTGGCTTCGGTGTCGTGCATCTACGGTCTCGGAAACCCGATCGACTATAAAAATATGACGCTCTCCCTCCGCACGGGAGCGACCAAATCGCGGGAAGAGATCCTGGAGCGTCTCGTGGATATGCAGTACAGCCGCAACGACATCAACTTTGCACGCAATACCTTCCGCGTGCGCGGGGATGTCGTGGAGATCGTCCCGGCGTACGAATACGAGCACGCGTACCGCATCGAGCTGTTCGGCGATGAGATCGAGCGCATTGCGGAGACCAACATCCTGACGGGCGAGATCCTCGGATACCGCAATCATCTCACCGTCTATCCCGCATCGCATTATGTGACGCCGAAGGAGAAGATCGAAGAGGCGATCGTTGAAATCGAACGGGAACTGGAAGAGCGCGTCGCCTATTTCAAAGCGGAAAACAAGTTGGTGGAAGCACAGCGCATCGCGCAGCGCACCCGATACGATATCGAGATGCTTCGTGAGATCGGAACGACCTCCGGCATCGAGAACTATTCGCGCATTCTTGCGGGGCGCCCGCCGGGAAGCCGACCCTATACCCTGATCGACTATTTCCCGGAGGATTTTCTCCTCGTCGTGGACGAGTCGCATGTGACGCTTCCGCAGGTTCGTGCGATGTATGGGGGGGACCGCACCCGCAAGATGTCGCTGGTCGATTACGGTTTCCGACTGCCTTCCGCACTGGACAACCGACCGCTGCAGTTCGAGGAATTCGAGTCCTTGATCGGCACCGCGCTCTATGTTTCGGCGACGCCGGGACCGTATGAGTACGAGAAACAGCCGGTCGCGGTCGAACAGCTGATTCGTCCGACGGGACTCGTCGATCCGCAGATCGATGTACGTCCGACCGTGGGTCAGATCGACGATCTCTACGGCGAGATCACCAAGCGTGTGCAGCTCGGCCAACGCACGCTCGTCACGACCCTGACCAAGAAGATGGCGGAGGACTTGACCGCGTATTTCAAAAAGTTGGAAGTGAAGGTGCGGTATATGCACTCGGACATCAAGAGGGTGAATTCGACGTGTTGGTCGGAATCAACCTGCTGCGGGAGGGACTCGACCTGCCGGAAGTGTCGCTGGTCGCGATCCTGGATGCGGACAAGGAGGGCTTCCTGCGCTCCGAGACATCGCTCGTGCAGACCATCGGCCGCGCCGCGCGGAACGCCGAAGGGACCGTCATCATGTATGCCGACAAGATCACCCCGTCGATGCGGGTCGCGATTGAGGAAACGAACCGTCGCCGCGGAATCCAGATGCGGTACAATGAAGAGCATGGCATCGTGCCGCGCAGCATCGTCAAGCCGATCCATGAAGTGATCGAGGCGACGGTCGCCGCGGAAAACGAAATCGAATATCGCAGCGAACGAGTCGCGAAGATGTCGAAGAAGGAAAAGACGGAGTGGATCGCGCAACTGGAGGAAGAGATGCTGGCTGCCTCCAAAGCATTGCAATTTGAACGTGCTGCCGAGCTTCGCGATATGATCATCGAGCTGAAAGGAAAGAAATAGTTTTTCTATGAAAGAACATTTAATTGTCAAAGGGGCAAAGGAACACAATCTCAAGAACATCGATGTGAAGATACCGCGCAATCAGTTTGTCGTACTGACCGGACTGAGCGGCTCGGGGAAATCGTCGCTCGCATTCGATACCATCTATGCCGAGGGGCAGCGACGCTATGTCGAGTCGCTGTCGGCGTACGCGCGTCAATTTCTCGGGCAGATGGAAAAGCCGGATGTCGAGTCCATCGACGGGCTGTCGCCGGCGATTTCGATCGACCAAAAGACGACGAGCAAAAACCCGCGCTCGACCGTCGGGACGGTGACCGAGATCTACGACTATCTGCGTCTGCTTTACGCGCGGACGGGGACACCGCATTGTCCGACCTGCCACCGCGTGATCTCGCCGACGACGATCGACCAGATCATCGATCAGATCATGCGTCACCCGACCGGAACGCGGCTGCAGGTCCTCGCGCCGGTGATCAAAGGCAAGAAGGGGACGCATCAGAAGCTGATCGAATCCCTGATCAAGGAGGGCTATGTGCGCGCGCGCATCAACGGCGACGTCACGGAGCTCAGCCCGTCCATTAATCTCGACAAGAACAAGAAGCACAGCATCGATGTGGTGATCGATCGCATCGTGCTCAAAGACGAAGTGACGAAGCGACTCACCGATTCCGTCGAAACGGCACTCCGACTCGCGCAGGGCACCGTGCTCATCGATCTGGTCGACCGCGGCGAGGAGCAATTGTTCAACACGAATTTTTCCTGCCCGGAGCATGGACAGGGGATCGCGGAGATGGAGCCGCGGATGTTCTCGTTCAATGCGCCGTACGGTGCCTGCCCTGCATGCAACGGGCTCGGTGAGTCCAAGGTGGTCGACCCGGATCTGATCATCCCGGATCCGACGCTGTCGATTGCGCAGGGCGCGATCGCGCCGATGTCCAAGAGCTCGGAGGATTCGTACACCATCTCCATCATCGGCGCGATCCTGCGCGAGGCCGGGTACGATCTGCACACGCGGATTTGCGATCTGCCGGAGCGGGTGCGACAGGAGATTTTGTACGGGACGGGCGATCGCCGGGTCCAGTTTCATTTTGATAGCCGCTTCACGGACAAGACGGAGTTCAACCGTCCGTTTGAGGGTTTGGTTCCGAGTTTTGAGCGGCGTTACCGCGAGACGAGTTCGGACTATATGCGCGCATACTACGAGGCGTATATGACGGTGATCGAGTGTTCGACCTGCCACGGCAAACGCCTCAACCCGGAGGTGTTGGCGGTCGAGGTCGGCGGCAAGAATATCTGGGAGCTGACGACGCTGTCGGTGTCGGCGATCCTGGAGTTTTTGGATCAGGTGACGTATCCGGATTCGCGGGGACAGGTCGCCGAACAGATCATCAAGGAGATCGTCGCGCGACTCAATTTCTTGAAGAATGTCGGGCTCGACTATCTCACTTTGGCGCGGTCGGCGTCGACGCTTTCCGGGGGCGAATCGCAGAGGATTCGACTCGCGACGCAGATCGGGTCCGGTCTGGTCGGGGTGATGTATATTTTGGACGAACCGAGCATCGGACTTCATCAGAAGGACAAC